>NZ_BADW01000032.1:0-38772 GCF_000241165.1 Pseudoalteromonas sp. BSi20439 | reverse complement strand
GGTGTCACGCCAAAAGATTTTTGTGAAGCGATATTACTTCAACTTGGTATAAAGCCCAAAGCAGGAACAAAACAGCCTCAACTAGAGAATCAAGTTATTGAAGTATTGAAAAATATTGGTATTGAGTTACTCATTATTGACGAAACTCAACATGCACTACCAAATAAAACAAACTCGAAAACCACCCAAAAATTGGCAGATACTATCAAAAATATAGTGGACGAGAGCCATGTTCCGATTTTGTTATGCGGGATCTCATCTATTTCTAAGTTAATTGAAAACAATTTTTCTAGAGCTTCTGAAATGCAACTAGAAGAAGAGCAACTATTTAACAGAACATTGCCCCCGATTGAATTCAATACAATTGAATTGTCCGACAAAGATACAATGGCTGCCGTGATGCAAGGTTATACGATGATATTCGACAAGTTGCACCGCCAATATAGGATATCGATCATCAAAATGACCTCAGCAAAATTTCAAGCTGCGATGTGGGCATCTAGCGAAGGTGTTATTGGCAGAATGGCATTGGTTTTACAATGGGCTATTGAGCTAGCCGACGAAGGGCAACAAATTGACTTTTCTGTACTTGGTAAAGCTCATGATGCTATAGCTACGGGGGGATGGGATAAAAGCGGAATTAACCCATTTACATGTAGTGAAGTTGATTTAAATAAACGAATTACTGCGATTAATAAGTTTTCTAAACGCGCTCGTCTAAATGCCTTAAACAAAGCTAAGGCTAAAATGAAGGAGACTGCGTAATGCTGTCACTTAGATTAGATTTTAGTCCAACAATACATCCTGCATATTACCTTCTTAAAGTGGCTAGTTTGCATGGCTATGCTGATTTAAAAGATATGGTGAATGCGCATGGATTTAGATTTCCTAATAAGTTAGATGGCAACCTCGAAAGTTATAATCAAATCATTAAAGAAACGACTGGTATTGAAACCAACACCAAAGAGTTAGAAGGCTTTGAGTATGATAAAAGCCGCTACTTAACATCCTTAATTTATACTGGTGTGAACATTTGCCCGACCTGCCTTGATGACGGACATGTAAATTTTGACAGTCGTTATCTAACAACTACATATTGTAGTGTTCACCAGTGTAAAACAGTGCAAACCTGCAACCATTGCGGTGAGGAGCTTCAATGGGATAATGCACTACTGAAAGGATTGTGCAGTCATTGTGGTAACAAACTTCAAACGCAATATTCCGAAACTTCAGCATACATAACGTTTATGGAAAATCTTGATAAGGCGATGTTGCCACTCTTTTTAGATGACCTTTCACTTGCTGTTGGTTTCGTTCTAAGACCTTTTGATATTGTCCCGGAACGCGTTAACCGTAATGCCCTCAAGACATGGGACCACATTTTTGAGTCAGCATTCTCATTACTCACAAATGTAAGAAACATACAGAACTGGTTAGCAAATATACGAGCAGATAGCCGATTTACTGATTATCGTTCTAGATATGCAGGGCCAAGGTTCCTGATCAGAAATACAAAGATGGAATGGCCCATCCTTGAACAAGTACTAGCGGAAACTAACATAAACGAATGCTTTTTTGTAGCAGAGGAATTATCTGCTATCAGCCCCAAGAACTTCGGCATTAAGCCAAGTTGGAAAACTAAGGGATTAAGCGACACGGAACAAGATGAACTTGCACAGTGTAAATGTTCTGTGGATACGTTAGCTGATATTTTGTCTTGCAACGTAAATGAAGCAAATTCGATTATTACAAATGGGTTTGTGAAAACTCTACGCGCAGCTAAAGCTGGTGTAACAGCTCAAATAGATATAAGAGAGTTAAGCACAATCGTCTTAAAGGTTGATTTTCAAGGTAATGGAACCTTCGCTCATAACCCCTTAAGTAACGATTTTTTGAAACTGTTTTACTGTGACTTGGCAGACGTATTCGAAATGGTATGCAAAACTCCTCAAATATTTACTCAGTCGAAATCTACAGATGGTTTTTTCAAAAGGCTGAAAGTTAACGATACAAGACAGTTTTTAAATACAATCCTTTCTAAATATAAAGGACGATTTGACGAAAAGATAACTGAAGTCGAAGCAGTTGCTTTATTTGGCTTTACTCAAAAAGACCTCAAGGCACTTTGGCAGCAAGAATTGGCCTATTCACTACCTTGGCAGCAAGGAGCTACTTATTTTCGAATCCGCGATTTAGAAAATATTGAAAACAAGGTATTCAATCTAAAGCGATACTGTTTAGTTAGAAATATTGACTTTGATAAGCTTAAAGCCGAAATGTCAAAAAATAATATCGATCCAATTGTTGGTGATTCTTTCTATCAATGTAAGACCCAAGTGGTTACCTATATAAAGGAAGGGAAAATTATCCAGCCAATTAGAACCTTTAAAACTAAAAGGTTGAACAACTGGCCATTTCAACAAATCCACTCAGCCTAAAACTCTCTATATATAAGTGGGCTAAAAATAATAATAATCGCCCAGACTCCAAACCAGAATCACAATTTATACCTTTTCATGTTGCAATTCTAACATTCTTGCCGTAGATTATTATTAGATAAATTAAATAAAAACAGTTGGTTATGAAATAAATCTCACTTTATGAGTCGCAAGACCCCAAGAGACTCAGCTTAAGTGTCCCAAATGGGATTTTAGGATCTCGCCTTAACTGTCCCAGCCCTTTAATCTCAAGGCTGTCTGATCTCAAGTTATGAGTCTTTTTTCACCATAAAACTAGCCCACTTATGATAGGGTTTTGATAGCTTAGTTTAGCTCAGAATCGACCCAAAATTTAGTGCCTTTTAAAACAGCTTGCAGTGCAAGGCCACTTTCGGTTAAAGAGTAAACAGTAACTTGGTCAGCAATAGCTTCGGCAACTAAAGCGCCACCTTTATCTTGGTATTTTGCAGCAGCATCGGCATTACCACCGAACGCCCAACCATGTTTAATAAATCTATTTAACGCTGCTTGATCGTGAAAAACCATCACAATATTGAAATCTTTAACACCTAAACCTAAGCCTAAACCAGCTTCGCCCATATTCATATAGGTAGATTTTCCGGTTAGGTTATTTTTTACTACACCGTACCCACCACCAAAACTGGCTAAAATAACGTTTACGTTGGCATTATCAAATACAGCATAACCGGCAGAGTTTGCAATTTGAGTTTTAACATCTGGTTTTTTTCGTATAAAGCAGTTAATGTATTCGATTTCATACTTTGTACTAAAGCACGTTTTTCTCCAGGAGAAGCACTGCCTGTAGTAGCGCAACCTGTTAATAAAACGCTAATAACTAACATGCTCAACAGAAGTAATTTTTTCATGATTTTTCCTTTAATAAGGTATATGGTTAATAAATCTGCATTTAGCATAAATATCAAAATTTCGTTATGTCCAATACTAGACAGTATCGGACTTTAAGGTTAATCTATAAGTCTATTATTTTCTTATATATTTTACTATTATGCTTGTTGCTCTGGTCGATACATTAAAACAATTACGTTATCAAATAGCTCACCTTGAAGATAATACACTCCAATCAGAATATCCAGAACTAGCCTCTTTTATACAGCAAGTCAGCTTGACTGTAACTGAATCAAAGGCCGATCTTAACTTTTTATACCAGTTTTTATATGTTTATGGCCGAAAATCAGAAGCAACTTATAGTCGTTTTCGCAATGAATTAGAACGATTTTATTTGTGGTCATGGCTTATAGCTGAAAAATCAGTATTCGATTTAAAGCGTGAAGATATTGAGGCGTATGTTGATTTTATGGTCGAGCCGGACAAAAAGTGGGCATCAACTTCGGTGCAGTGGCGCTATAAAGATGAGCAAGGAGTACGTAGGTTAAACCAAAATTGGCGCCCTTTCATGCAAAAAGAATCTATTGCGAGTCAGCAAACATTATCCGCTATGTTTACTGCACTTAATGTATTTTACAAGTTCGCTATTTTAGAAGAAAAAACCTTCGCTAACTTTGTACCTGTGGTTAAGAAAAATAGCCCCTACTTGGTTGTACAATCACAAATACAAATTCCCGATACATTAAGCGATATTCAATGGGAATACGTATTTGGAGTAACGCGTGATCTGTGCGAACAAAAACCAGAGTATGAAAGAAACCTTTTTACCCTCGCCTGTTTAAAAGGATTATATTTACGTATATCAGAATTATCAGAACGTCCACAATGGTCACCTGTTATGTCTCATTTTTGGCAAGATAACGATGGCTTTTGGTTTTTACGTATAATGGGTAAGGGTAATAAATTACGAGATGTAACTTTAAGTGATGATTTTCTTGAGTATTTAAAACGTTATCGGTTATACCGTGGTTTACCTGCCCTGCCCCGGGTTGACGAATCCGACCCGTTAGTGCATAAAATTCGTGGCCAAGGTGGTATGACAGTAAGACAAATTCGACGTTTAGTACAACAAAGTTTTGATATTGCACAGCAGTCATTACTTGATGATGGGTTTAAAGATGACGCGGAACAATTAGAAGCGGCCACTGCACATTGGCTTCGACATACCGGTGCAACGCATGACGCACAAACTCGACCTTTAAAACATTTATCTGAAGATTTAGGTCACGCAAAAATAGCCACAACTGATCAAATATATATTCAAACAAATATTAAAGAACGGGCAAAGTCTGGAATAAAAAGGAAGATTTAATGGAATACTTAGTTATTGCTTTTATTGGTGCATTATTTTTAATTTATTCTATAACACTACGCCAATTAGAAAAAACAGAAATTACTGGGCCGATGTTTTTTGTTATAGGGGGGATGCTGCTAGCATTGATAGCTCCGAACGAAAGTGAAAATTTTAAAAATGGCTTACGGTTTTTACTGCCCTTTATCGAATTAACGCTCAGTATCTTTTTATTTACCGATGCAGCAAAGTCAAAATTAGGAGTATTAAGGCATAGTTTTCAATATCCTAGTTTACTTTTATTTGTTGCCTTACCTTTAACCCTATTACTCGGGGTTGCTACCGCGTTATTTTTATTTGCTGAGCTTTCATTAATTCAAGCAGCACTTATCGCAATTATATTAACCCCAACCGATGCGGCGTTAAGTAAGGGGTTATTAAGTAATACAAAAGTGCCTGAAAAAATACGCGAAGGTATTAATACTGAAAGTGGTTTAAACGATGGCTTATGTGTGCCTATATTTTTAATATTTATTCTGCTTGCAAAAAATCCTGAATCCGCAATTACTGCAACACAAACGTTAACTGTATTTGGTAGAGAATTGGGAGTTGCATTATTAATTGCATTCGCAGGTATTGCTGTTTTTATTCCGTGTTTAAACTTTGCAATGAAGCGACATTACTTTGCCCAAAACACTAGCCCGTTTTTACTATTGGGTTTTGCTATGGCTGTATTTTCACTTACGCAATATTTTCATGGCAGTGGATTTATTGCCGTATTTGTAGCTGGGCTTTTATTTGATAAATACGCGAGCACCAAAATAAACAAAGAGCTGATTGAAGACTCAGAGCATATAGCTGACTTTTCCTCTTTAATGATTTGGTGTTTATTCGGTTTTGTTTGTGCTTATTTAGTGATCCCGAAATTAAATACTGAAATAATAATTTATGGGCTACTTAGTACAACACTGATCAGAATAATTCCTGTTATGTTGTCACTGCAATTTACGTCATTAAAAATAAAAGAGCGTTTAACGTTTGCTTGGTTTGGGCCAAGGGGGTTGGCTTCAATTGTATTTACCTTAATGGTGATAGACACACAAATAGAAAATAAATTTCAAATTGCGACCATTGCTATGACCACAATTTTATTTAGTGTATTTATTCATGGTATTAGTACAAAACCGATTGCAGACAGTTTTGCTAAAAAAACTAAATAAATATAAACAAAAATAAAAAGGCGTAACTTAATAATAAGTTGCGCCTTTTTATTTTACAGCTTACTTAGTTAAATTATTAACTAAGTACTTTTGCCAGTAACTCTATTGGATGCTTAGGCTTAAATTTTTCATAACGTTTTACTTGGCTACGACATGAAAAGCCAGTTGATAAAAGTTGCTCAGGTTTATTTTTATCAACGATAGGTTTCCAACTCATTTCATAAAGTGCTTTGGAGTTTGCTTGGTTTTGTGCTTCATGACCATAAGTGCCGGCCATACCACAACACCCAGTATTTGTGGTGTTTAATGTTAAACCAAGTTCATCAAAAATATTTTTCCACACACTTGCTGCTTTTGGTAATGCAGTCGTTTCGGTACAGTGACTTAATAAGGTAAATTCAGTATTTATTTGTTTAGCTTTTAAAGCACTGAACGATTGTGTTTCTAACCATTCATGCGCAAGTTGCACATTAAAATCGCCACGGTTACTTTCTAAAATTGTATTATACTCATCGCGATAACACATCACTAACGACGCATCTAAACCAACTAACGGCGCATTAATGTCATTAAGCTGATTTAAAAACTCTGCAGCACTTTTTGCCGTTAGCTTAAATTCATGTAAAAAACCTTTCACGTGCTGAGGTTTCCCATTGGGTTTAAAGGGTAACAGCATTGGTTTTTTTCCAAGCTGAGTAATTAGTGTAATAAAACTCTCAACCAATTCTGCTTCGTAAAAGCTGGTGAATGGGTCTTGAACAATGAGTACATAAGCATTTTGCTCATCCGTACTTAATTTTTTAAGTAATTCTAAATTAAATGTTTGCGCTTTGTTTATACGTTTACCGAGTGCTGGAATACTTAGCTGCGGGGTATCAACATAACCGACTGTTTTTTTAATAATGCTACTTACAAGTGATGTTTTTACAATTGGGTTAATAATCCTAGCAAACTTTGCCATTAACGGTGCGCTATTTTCGATATTACCCACTAAATAATCTTTGAGTGGGCGCGCATAATAACTATGGTAATAATTTAAAAAACGAGCTCGAAAAGTTGGTACATCTACCTTTATTGGGCAAGCGGTAGTACACGCTTTACATGCTAAACATTCGTCCATTGATGCTTTTACTTCGTGAGAAAAATCGTAAACGCCTTTATTTTTTTCACGGCTATGAACAAAACGCTCCCACCAGGTGATCACTTCACCTTTGTTTAGCTCTTTTTCTACTTCAAGCAAATTAACATCTTTCGATTCTTGAAGTCGTAACCATTCACGCATTAAACCCGCGCGACCTTTAGGTGAATTACGGCGATCGCCGGTCACTTTATAAGATGGGCACATTGGCGAGTTTTCATCATAATTAAAACACAAGCCGTTACCATTACAGGTCATTGCATTATTAAAACTGGTTTTAACATCAATAGAAATTTGCTTATCGAAGTAAGAACGTTTCTGCCCATCAACACTAACTAGTGAGTCCTTACTTTCAAGCGGAGTACAAATTTTACCGGGGTTTATCTTATTATTTGGGTCAAACGCCGATTTTATTTTTCGTAATTGGGTAAATAAATGCTCACCAAAAAATTCAGGACCGTATTCACTTCTGTAACCTTTACCGTGCTCGCCCCACATTAAACCACCGTATTTTGCGGTGAGTTTTACTACTTCATCTGAAATAGTGCGCAGTAATTTTTCTTGTTCAGGGTCGCACATATCCAGTGCTGGCCTAACATGTAAAACGCCAGCATCAACATGGCCAAACATACCGTACTGTAAATTATAGCTATCAAGTAGCGCTCTAAATTCAACAATATAATCGGCTAAATTTTCTGGTGGAACGGCGGTGTCTTCTGCAAACGCGAGAGGTTTTTGGCTGCCTTTTACATTACCGAGTAAACCCACTGATTTTTTACGCATTGCATAAATTTTTAATATATCGCTTTTCTCGCTGGTTAACTGATAGCCAATAACACCATTAGTTTGATTAGCAACACACTCATCTAACAATTTGCACAAAGTGTCTACTTTGTTTTTTATGTCTTCTGGTGATACGGCATTAAACTCAACCATGTTGAGTCCTTGCATATCTTTATTTGGTATATCAGTTATTAAGTCCGATACTGAATGCCAAATAATATCTTCACGAGCTAGATTTAATACTTTGCTGTCAACGGTTTCAACTGAAGTTGCGCGAGCATCAACTAAAAATGGTGAATGGCGAAGTGCAGAATCAAAACTGTCATATTTTATATTTATGAGGGTTTTAAATTCTGCGATAGGTGTTAGGTTTAATTTTGCTTCAGTAACTATGCCTAAAGAGCCTTCTGATCCGGTTATTAAGCGGCTCATATCAAAAGTTTGTAAGTCTTCACTTAGCACATGCTCTAGGTCATAACCGGTTAAAAATCTATTTAACCGTGGAAATTTGGCTAATATAGCGTCGCGTTCATTAAGTGATATGTCTAATACTGTTTTGTAGAGTTTGCCAATTAAGGATTCCTGATCGGCAATTATTTTTGCTTTTTCAATGTCTATTGGACTGGTAGACATTGCAGTGCCATCAACTAAATAGGTGGTTAGCCCTAAAACATGGTCGCTGGTTTTGCCATAAACTAAGGAGCCTTGCCCCGATGCATCAGTACTGATCATGCCGCCAATAGTGGCGCGGTTACTGGTAGATAAATCGGGTGAAAAGAAAAATCCATACGGTTTTAAAAAGTTGTTAAGTTGATCTTTTATCACGCCCGTTTGAACTCGTACCCAACCTTCTTCAACATTTATCTCGAGGATTTCACGCATATAACGTGATAAATCAACCACAATACCAGGCGTTAAAGATTGACCATTTGTTCCTGTGCCGCCACCGCGAGGACCAAAAGTTAACGATAAAAAAGGGTCTTGCGATGCTATTTGCAGAGCAACTTGAATGTCTTTTTCGCTTTTAGGAAAAATAACACCTTGCGGAAGCTGCTGGTAAATACTGTTATCGGTTGATGCAGTGAGTCTGGTTGCATAACTGGCGTCTGTATCTCCAGTAAACCCTTGATTTTTTATGGTATTTAAGTAATTTGCAACCAAGTCGGTCGCGGCATCTTGTTGTGTAATAGTTGCTATCATGGCGGCGCTTATTAATGCATTTGTGTAATTATATCATGGCGATGGCTAATAGAAATTGAAGATTTTACAGTTTGTAACACTCTTTTTATCGATATATGAGCAGCTGCAATTATAATCAAGTTAAACGCCTACTATGAGGTTTATATGAAAAAACTACTTATGCAGATCAGCGGAACACTGTTTATTTTACTCGGATTATTGTTTGCTGTGGTGCCAGGGCCATCGTTAATATTTTTTATTGCAGGCTTATTCTGCTTTTCTATGTATTACCCTAAAGCAAGAGGGTATTTAACTTGGTGTCAAAAAGCACTGACTCGCTCATGTGCCTATTTAGATAAAAAATTAGCAAAAAATTAATTTTTAATCAATAAAAAATGCCAGCAGTTGCTGGCATTTTTTAACGAGGTAACTTACTTAGCAAGTTTGTCTGCTAAGTATAACCATGTTTCTAGTACTGTATCTGGGTTTAGCGAAACAGAGTCAATGCCCTGCTCTACTAACCATGCTGCAAAGTCTTCATGATCTGAAGGACCTTGACCACAAATACCTACATATTTACCTTTTTCTTTGGCTGTTTTAATAGCCATAGAAAGTAGCTTTTTGATTGCAGGGTCACGCTCATCAAATAGGTGAGCAATTAAACCTGAGTCGCGATCAAGACCAAGCGTTAACTGAGTTAAATCGTTAGAACCGATAGAGAAACCATCGAAGTATTCTAAGAATTCTTCAGCCATTAATGCATTTGACGGAAGCTCACACATCATAATTACTTTAAGACCATTTTCGCCACGTTTAAGGCCATGTTCTTCAAGTAATTCAATAACGCGTTTACCTTCTTCAAGGGTACGTACGAATGGGATCATGATTTCGATGTTGGTCATATCCATGGTATTTCTAACACGTTTTATAGCTTCACACTCAAGGGCAAAACAATCACGGAAGTCTTCAGAGATATAACGTGCAGCGCCACGGAAACCAATCATTGGGTTTTCTTCTTCTGGCTCGTATTGCTGGCCGCCCACTAAGTTAGCATATTCGTTTGATTTAAAATCAGACATACGAACAATTACACGCTCTGGTGCAAACGCACAACCTAGGGTAGAAATACCTTCAACCAGTTTTCCAATATAGAATTCAACAGGTGATTCGTAACCGGCAATCATGTCTGTGATTTCTGCTTTTAATGCATCTGTTTGTGCATCAAAATTTAATAACGCTTTAGGGTGAACACCAATCATACGGTTGATGATAAACTCAACGCGCGCAAGGCCAACACCTGAATGTGGTAAACGTGCAAAATCGAATGCGCGATCCGGGTTACCTACGTTCATCATTACTTTCATTGGAAGTTCAGGCATTTCGTCAACACGTGAAGTAAGTACTTCAAAGTCTAAAATACCTTCATAGATGAAACCAGTATCGCCTTCGGCACATGATACAGTAACTTCTTGACCTGCTGTAATTAAATCTGTTGCATTACCACAACCAACAACGGCTGGAATACCTAACTCACGTGCAATAATTGCAGCATGACATGTACGACCACCACGATTTGTAACAATCGCAGCCGCGCGTTTCATGATAGGTTCCCAATCTGGGTCGGTCATGTCGGTAACTAAAATGTCACCTACTTGTACTTGGTCCATCTCTTTGATTGAATCAAGTACACGCACTACACCACTACCAATTTTATGACCAATTGCACGGCCTTCAACAACAACATTGCTGCTGCCATTAAGTTGGAAGCGTTCCATTACGTTAGTGTCTTCGTTTGAACGAACTGTTTCTGGACGCGCCTGAACTATATATAGTTTGCCATCGTTACCATCTTTTGCCCATTCGATGTCCATTGGACGACCGTAATGTTTTTCAATGATTACAGCTTGTTTGGCAAGGTTTTGCACTTCTTCATCTGTAATCGAGAATTTGTTTGAAAGCGCTGGATCTACGTCAACAATTTCTACTTGTTTGCCGTGAGCTTTGTCTTGTGAGTAAATCATTTGAATGGCTTTAGAGCCAATATTACGACGAACTACAGCTGGCTTGTTTTTAAGTAGCGTTGGTTTATGAACATAAAATTCATCTGGGTTAACCGCACCCTGTACAACCATTTCACCCAAACCATAACTTGATGTGATAAATACAACATCTTCAAAACCAGATTCAGTATCAATACTGAACATAACACCTGATGCTGATTTATCAGAGCGTACCATGCGTTGAATACCCGCTGATAACGCTACACCACGGTGATCGTAGCCTTGGTGAACACGATAAGAAATAGCGCGGTCGTTAAATAACGAAGCGAATACGTGTTTGATGGCTGTCATTACAGAATCTATACCAACAACGTTTAAAAACGTTTCTTGTTGGCCTGCAAAAGAGGCATCTGGCATATCTTCAGCGGTTGCTGATGAACGAACAGCGAATGAAACATCTGCAGTTGTGTCGCCATGTAGCTGGCTGTATGCGTCGCGGATTGCTTTGTCTAGACTAGGTTGGAATGGGGTATCGATAATCCACTGGCGGATATCGGCGCCGACTTTGGCGAGTGTGTTTACATCATCAACATCGAGTGTATCTAAAATGTCATGAATTTTTGCGTTGAGTCCTGATTGTTCTAAAAACTCGTTAAAAGCGTCTGAGGTAGTAGCAAAACCACCTGGGACTTGCACACCTGCGTTAGCTAAGTTTGAAATCATTTCACCAAGTGAGGCATTTTTACCGCCAACTCGAGGAACATCTTGCATACCAAGCTCTTGATACCAGAGAACGTATTCTTGCACGGATCTTTCTCCAAAAAACAAATTGTAGTAGTAACTGTGAGAGTTAAGAAAGAAAACCTTTTATAAAGGTCGCCACCATTCTACACTGGCAAACGTCCCCACGTAAACCGTGATACACTGATTTTAAAATTAAATGTAATAAAAAAGAGGCTTTATGAGAACTGCGTTTTATATTTCAGATGGCACAGCAATCACATCTGAAGTGTTTGGTCATGCGACTTTATCTTTATTCCCTGTCGAATTTAATCATAAAACAATCCCTTTTGTAGAAACTGAAGAAAAAGCGCATGAAATAAAAGCGCTTATTAACGCTACGTCATCTAAGCAAGGTGAAAAGCCTTTGGTGTTTTTTACTTTTGTGAATCATAAATTGTCTGAGATTATTCGCTCAGCGGATGCAGTTTCATACGATTTTTTAAGTACCTATAGCGAAAAAATTGAAAAAGAATTAAATGTGGCGCCAGTACCAAAAGTACACAGAACACACTCTATTCATGAAAAAAGTTATGATTTTAGAATTGATGCCGTTAATTACGCGTTGATGAATGATGATGGTGGCAACATTAAAAACTTTGCGGAGGCTGATATTATTTTAGTTGGCGTTAGTCGAAGTGGTAAAACACCCACCAGTCTTTATTTAGCGTTGCAGTATGGCATTAAAGCAGCCAATTACCCGATAACCGAAGACGACTTAGAAAGCGAAGGTTTACCAAAATGCTTAGTGCCTTATAAGCATAAACTGTTTGGCTTAACTATTGATCCAGAGCGTTTGGCTGCAATAAGAGACAGACGCATGGCAAATTCAAAATACGCATCAATCAGGCAGTGTCGTATTGAAGTGCGCGAAGTTGAAATGCTGTATAAAAAACATAAAATTGCCCATTTAAATTCTACTCATCATTCTGTTGAAGAAATTTCAGCAAAAATCATTTCTGATACAGGCCTTGAGCGTCGTAAGTACTAACAAACTAATGTGTGATTTAAGCGCGTAATTACAGTTAATACACAAAAAAGCCGCTAAATAAAAGCGGCTTTTGGTATTTATGAACGGGTATTATTTACGCGCATCTTTTAGTAAATCAGCTACTAAAAATCCAAGCTCTAATACTTGATCAGCATTTAAGCGTGGGTCACATTGTGTTTTGTAGCGCTGAGCAAGGTCATCGTCAGATAAACCGTATGCACCGCCAGTACACTCTGTTACATGTTGGCCGGTCATTTCTAAATGAACACCGCCTGCGTAAGAACCCTCTGCTTTATGAACAGCAAAGAATTGGCTAATTTCGCGCATGATATTATCAAAGCTACGCGTTTTGTAACCTGAGCTGGCTTTTTCAGTATTGCCATGCATTGGATCTGAGCTCCAAATTACTTTGCGACCTTCTTGCTGTACTTTACGCACCAGCGCAGGTAACTTCTCTGGTAATACATCCGCACCCATGCGCGTGATAAGTGTTAATCGGCCTGGGATATTATCCGGGTTAAGCGCATCGATTAAACGGATAAGCTCGTCTGGATCCATACCTGGTCCAACTTTAACGCCAATTGGGTTTTTAATACCTTTAAAAAATTCAATATGAGCATGGTCTAGCTGGCGAGTACGTTCACCAATCCAAACAAAGTGTGCTGAACAATCGTACCAGTCACCTGATAAATGGTCTCTACGTGTTAATGCTTCTTCGTAGCCTAGTAATAACGCTTCGTGTGACGTGTATAAATCAGTTTCTTTTAAGCTTGGCGCTATAGTTGAATTAATACCACACACTTCCATAAATTCTAACGCGTCTTGAATTTTGTCTGCAAGTTGTTGGTATTTTGCTTTTTGTGGATTAGCAGCAACAAAGCCCATGTTCCAACGGTTAACTTGATGTAAGTCGGCAAGTCCACCTTGTGCAAAAGCGCGTAGCAAATTTAGCGTTGCCGCACTGTGATGATATGCAGTCATTAAACGTTGAGGGTCTGGAATACGTGCTTCTTCAGTAAACTCAAAGTTATTTACTATATCACCACGGTAAGATGGCAACGAAACGCCGTCTATTGTTTCTAAATCGGCTGAACGTGGCTTAGCGTATTGACCTGCCATACGTGCAATTTTAACAACCGGGCACTTTCCACCATAGGTTAATACTACAGCCATTTGTAAGATGGTTTTAAATGTATCGCGAATATTAGCGGCATTAAAGTCGCTAAACGATTCTGCACAATCTCCACCTTGAAGTAAAAAGGCACGGCCTTCGCATACGTCTTCAAGTTGTTTAAATAAACTTCTTGTTTCTTCGGCAAATACTAAAGGCGGTGCACTTTTCAACTGGCTTTCTACCGACTTTAATACGTTTTGATCTGGGTACTGTGGTTGCTGCAGTATTGGCAGTTCTCTCCAGCTATTTGGGTTCCACGATTGCATGTTCATTCCTCATTCCTATTACCTGATGTAATGAAATTAACGTATGCAGTGTGCTTTGTTCAAGGACTAAATACACTATTTACCAATTATTTAGTTATTAGGTAAATTTTAATAAGATTTAAGAGCCTATTTTGAGTTACTTTTGATGAGCAAGTTTATAAAGCAAAAATAAATAAACATTTAAAAACAATAATCTAAGTAGGTAGAGTGTGCATTATAATGGCTTGAGTAGAAGCTTAACAGCTAAGCGATGGTGATACAGATAGCATCAGGAACACATCATACTTAATTTGCACTAATGTAATCTTAACTTTACGGGTGGTTTTAAAAAAGAATACTACTCAATTATGCGCTTTTAAATATTTATGCTAACGCTTCCTACAAAGCTCAGTGCCTTAACTCACCCCTTCTATTATTTCCTTCAAAATATGTGAAGCAAAAGTACTTTAAGAACCAATTGAGAACACATCATACTTAATTTAAAATATTATAAATCTTAGCAATAGCATATTAATTAAAGAAATAACTATCAAAAGAAAAGGTTGTTTGCGAAAATAGTGACTCAGTAAGATGTGTTCTAGATAGGTAGCTAATGGTTACAAAGGTACAAATAAGAAGTCAGTTTGATTTACTCAATGAGTTAACACTTAGCTTAATTGATGAGCTTAAAGAGGTTGGCTTTGCTAAAGCAGAGTATTTTCAATTACCTGAGATTAGTAGTACTGAAGAAAATATAATCCCTGAGTCTATAAGTGTTTCAAAAATAACAGGGGAATTGGCACATAAGGCAATTTTAAATGCTTTCTCAGATATGTATAAAAAGCCAGGGCTAAGCAGCCGAGTATTAAAGCGACACCCTGGTTTGCTAGTGATAAAAGAGGCGAATAAACAAGCCATTATTGATCGCATAGCACAGGTAAATAGTGCAAAAGCAGCTTTTAAAAATTGTATTTTAGCAATAGATAATAACGACGCGCGATTTGAAGCGGTGCATAATGCAATGCCAAATTTAATAACGCTTGCGGCGTATCGTAAAATTCATAGTGAAATTGAATCCCCTTTTTCTGTTCGCTTTACTTGGATGCATAAACACGCAACCAAAACACTTACAAAAAAAATGGCGCTTGAAATGTTAGAAAAATCGGCAGGCTATAAAAACCCGCGAATGATTGATCAGCAAAAATGGCAGTCACTTGTTGCACAAGAACAGGTTCGAGTAGCCAGTTTGGGTGAAAAAGAAAAATTGCGAATTAGGCGCCCTACTCGAGTTAGTCCTCAAGTTAATGTGAGGTACACTGCACAAAATCGCTATCATGTTAGTGCTGCTTTACCTTTTATACTAATTAACCCACAGCCCGACGTAAAATTTGGCGAACTACCGAGTTACCAAAAACCCTTATCGCATCCCCGAAAACGCGAATATGATTTTCTAGTGGACCGATTATATTTAGAACAAGTAACTAAATAAATTATGTTAAAAAGGCCACATAATGTGGCCTTTAATATATTTGTTGGTAAAAATAAATAGAATTACTTTTCTACAATTTCTTCCAGCTTATCTTCATCAATCAATACCGCATTTTCAACAATGCGTTTACCGCCTTGTATTTCAATACGCTTATTGTGTTTATTTAATGCCAATATCTCATCACAAAATTGATCAGACGGATGCATTTCATAAGTGTAATCGACTATGTTGCCGGTTTTATCATCTTTAACATTGGTAATGCTGTATTCAGATATTGCTCCTTTTTCAATTAAATCTTTCATCGTGGTTGTCATATCACGACGCAGTGCTTTTAATTTATTTTCGGTAATATCATCCGTTGAGTAAATAGAGCCATATTTTTCCATAATAGAAAGTAATCTAAAATGGTATGTTTTTCCTGGTGCTGCATAACGCCATAAATGATATAAACGCAGCATCATCCAACGCGATAATCCACGTTTTAATTCTTGTGCACTGTTAAAGTAATAACCTTTGTATTCAAGGTTATCAATCATGTTGTGTACAAATGCATTTAAACACGCTACACATTTTACGTTTCCGCCTTGGCCTTTCTTACCACTAAAGTGCAAAGACGATAAAAAGTTCATATTAGACTCGTAAAACGAATCATCAATATCAGAATTTTTAGTATCCGTTGCAGAATATTTAAAAGAAAGTTTAGAACCTTGCAATGCTTCAAGCGACTCTTTAATTTGCGGATATGGCATAGATTGGCCAACCGCTTTAAGCTCTTGTGCTAATTCGTTCATAGAAAACACAACGGCATATTGAATACCGGACTTAAAATTAATTTTTACAATTTTACCTTTTGAAGCTAGGCGAATTAATGCGCGCTCTACTTTTTCTTCTCTATCTGATGGCCACACTAAATATTCTACATCTTCGCCATCTTTACGAGTACTGACCACAGCCGGTGTTATTTTTATTTCGCCATCATATAAAATACCATCTACTTTTTCAGATATCTTACGCGTAATGATGGTTTTTTTAGGGGCTTCTTCAAGTGGCAGTTTTTTGTGGCCTGAGCGAACAAAACGTCCCCACAGATCATAATGGTTAAATGTGTTAGAGTAAGCGCGTAACCCATGGGCTGCATTTTCTATCGAAATTCGCACATCTTTATTATCTGTAAATAGTGCTAGGCTTTCGTTATCGATCGCACTTTCCACCCCGTGAATTTGGCCCCTAAGTGTATCGGGCAAGTTATCTACCGAGATGTTGACCTTTCGGCTCATGGTTTTTATTTCCGTTTTTATTGTGACAGCTAATAACAACACATAAAGCCACAAAAGTTAAATGTTTAAGTTAGTATAAAAGTGATCTGACTTCAAATAAAATGCTCAGATCAGTATTTTACTAAGGAAAACTTAAGACAAGCGTTTTCAGATCACATTTTTACTAACTGAGTGTTGATAAGCCAAATTTTTACTAACTAAATAATAATTTTGTCCATTACAAAGTGTTTTTTTTATATTTTACACGACAAATTATATAAAAATCTTAACCCCCTGTGGATAAGCTTAGTTCGAGTTAGCATAGATCTGATCTGTACTTACTACAGATCAGATCTATACTAATTAAATCATGCATTATCACTATTGCTTAGTGCATAACTTTATAATTTACTTAGTAAAAATATGATCTACTGGTAGGTATTTGTGAGTAACTCAGTGCTTAACCTGTGCGTAACTTAGATTGTAAATATTCGCTTAGTAAAAAGCTGATCTGCAAGTAGATAAGGATCTGATCTTAACCACGTACAATGCTGATCCACTATTTTTAATATTATTTATATAAATCATTACGTTATATATGTATTTTACACCCTTAGTCTTTAATACCTTATATATTTAACCATACTTAAACTTCTTTATTTATACTAAGCAATCTTAAAGGTGTAAAAATTATTTTATATGTCATGTATTTAAAATGCATGTCGCCTTAAATAGTTGTTTACAGCTAATTGAATGGACATTATACTAAACACCTAACTTTGAGGAATAAAGTATGTCTATCAATAAAAACGCGCTAGATACTTATCGACTTTTGAAAGCAACCGCAGAAGTTGCTGAAAAATCACTAGAAGGACGTATCCAACATTATCGCGCCCATCTTAAATCTGAAGAAAAAGAATTAAGAACTTACACCCAAAAAGCAGCAGCTGATTTACTTGGCTGTAATAATCGTACCTTAAAAAGACGCCATGACAATGGTGACTTTGACGATTTAAATATAAAACGCGGTGCAAACGGCCACTATGCCTACACCTTAGTTAATATTTTTGCTATGGCTGATATTATGGACATACAGCCTGATCACCGCGCATCAACAGACAAACTCCAAGTTATTGTTATTAATTCATTAAAAGGTGGTTGTGGTAAAACAACAAGCATGGTTAACATTGCTGCTGCACTCGCTACCACTAACATTAAACGTTACCGTATCGGTATAATTGATTTAGATCCTCAAGGGTCATCATCAAGCTTTTTCCCATCTTCAGAGCCCGATCCAATTACCGTTGGTGATTTGATGCGTGATTGCATTGACCTTGATGAAGGTGAAACATGGCCTGAATTTGTGTCTAACTCTTTTTTACCAACACATATTCCTAATATTCGTGTTTTACCATCAGGTATGGATGACTTTTATTTTGAGCACGAAACAGCAACATTACTCAAAGACACCTCCAATTATGAGCAAACACGCCATTACCACAAACTACTAGAACGAGTAATAAATCCGGTAAAAGATGAGTTTGACATTCTTTTAATTGATACAGCGCCAACGCTTAACTTTATGTTTTACAATGCATTAATGGCTTCAACGGCGATGCTAATTCCGGTTCACCCTGAAGCGGTAGACTTTGATGCAAATAACAAATATTTAAAACGCTTAGGTGAGATTTATCATACCGTTGCCGCTCTTGGCCATGATGGTTGGGATTTCATGCAATTTTTAGTTACTAATTATGTGAAAGGCAATCACTCACAACGCGACATAGTTAAAGATGTGCGTAGTGCTTTTGGTCGCCAAGTAATGAGCTATCCTATTAATCATAGTTCAGCAATTACCGCCAGTTCATCGTCGTTCAATACTATCTTTGACCAAAAAGCATCTGACAGCTTAGCAAGTAGAGAGTCATTAATGCGCGCACAAGAAAATATCAAAGATGTAGTGGATGAACTCGAAATGCTAATTCGTTCTAATTGGCAATCCACTCAATCTAAATTAAATACGCCTAAGTAAGGATGTTGACTAAAAATGGCTAAAAAACGTAAAAATGACACCCGCTTAGATCCCTTTGCAACCGCTGTTGGCAGTAGCAGCTTAGATGCTCTTTTAGAGCAAGCCAATGCAGGCGATGTTATTCGTATGCCTGCTCCTAGTGATCCTAATCGGGAAATTACGCTTGTTTGTAAAGTGATAGCACATAACGAGATTGAAAACTCAACTCAGGTTTATGGTAAAAATCGTCGCGTACAAGCGCTTTTAAACGAAAAGTCAGTCGCAGATATTCTTCCTGCTATTAAAGAAGATGGCCGTAATCAGCACCCTGCTCTATTGTGGGAGCAAGGTGATATGAGCCTTGTATTAGCTGGTTCTAGACGTCGTAAAGCCTGTATTTTAGGTGGCGCAGACTACCTCGTATTGAGTTCTAGTGACTTTAGCGAGCAAGATGCCAAAGTACTTGCAGTTTCATCAGATCAATACATTGCCCCTAGTCTTTGGGAGTTGGGTCAAGCGTATCAGCAAACTAAAAACGATCTTATTCAACAAGGCAAAAAAGGCTCGTACCGTGAAATTGCTGTTATTGAAGGGGTATCGCATACAGCGATTGCTGATGCGATAAAAGCGTATGAGCAAATATCTGCAGATGTTATAGCCCTTTACCCAACAGCTAATCATGTTGGTAGAGAAGTCGCTAAAAAGCTGATTAACGCAAAGGAGCGAGACGAGGTTGCATTTAACGAGTTAGTTGTAGCACTTGCAAGCAATGATGAAGTTAATGCCTTAGAAGCCGACGACAAGCGCGCTATGCTGATCACTAAACTATTAACCGCAGAGCCTAAAACAGCATTAAAGCGAGAGGCTGTGCTTGAAAACGACTTTATTAGTGTGCAACGTAACCTTAAAAGTGGTGACGTTTCAATAAAAATTAATAATAAAGTGATGACAGACAAGCGCTTAGAACAACTGACTAAACTATTAAGTGCTTTTAATTAGTTAGTAATATCGTGATCTGTAAAGGGGGTAGGTTAGTTAAATAGTGATCTAGCCCTCTTAATTAGTTAGTAAAAATCTGATCTTCCGTGGTGATAAAAAGCAAAAAAAGCCCGATAAACTACTAAGGATCGTATTTTTACTAACTAAACCTGCTCTATTTGATTAAATTGCTACCTTGTTAGTAAAAACCTGATCTACTCCTAGCAAAACCTCCCTGTTAAGTTAATTTATTGTTTTTATTTTGTAATTTAAACGTGTTTTTTTAGTGAGCAAAATTAAACAATCCTTATAAACCAATTTTTTACTAACCAATCAGATCCAACCAGTTTATTTTAAAAATAATATTGCTTTAGCTCAGCGTTGATAAGGCATATACTGGAAAAATTGTTTTTAAATTTTAATACTTTGAGTGACATGTCTGCTAACTTATCAAAAAATGATTTAATGGCTATTTTTGAAGAAATTAAAAATGAGCAGGCTACCCAGTTTCCTCTTTCTGAGCGATTCATAAAAAAATTGTTTAAACCCGCGGTGTTAGCAAAAGGTAAGTCGTATTATAAAAACGGCCAAATAAGTTGGTTAGAACATAATGCAGATTTTTCTGTGGTTGACTCTACGGTGCAAGGTGATAAAGGAATCGCGTTCAACCAACGTATTGAGATCAGTAAATTACCAACTGGCTATTCAGTCGACACACACTGTACTTGTAATGTTAAAACTAAATGCCGCCATTTGGCTGCAATTTTGTTAAAACTTAAAATTGAACACTCAGGTGAATACGGCGAAGACTATTTTATTAATGACTGGTTTAGCGAACTTAGCTCGCTTAAAAACACCGATCAAGCTCATCCATCACAAGTGTTACTGTTTGTATTAGATATTGAAAACGATAAAGTATTTTTAACGCCTAAAATTGCCAACTACGATAAAAATAATAATTATGCATTAGGTCGCAATTTAACTGAGCAACAGCTTAATAGTTTTGTAACCCCTAGCGACCTGCTAGAAAGTGATTTTAGATTATATAGCTGGATCCGCTCGCAAAATGCGGTCGGTAATATTGAACTCAAAGGTCAATGGGGCTTTAACGCGCTGCAGCAATTACTAGCTACAGAACGATTATTTTTACAGCGTTCGCGAGTACCTATAAAAGCGCAACCTGGCTTACCCCTAAATTTTGTTTGGGAAAAACAAAAAGAAGTCACCCAGTTAAAAATTCATCTTGATCAAATTCCTAATTGGGCGTTAATTAAAACTACGCCGCCCATCTACTTAGATTTAGATAAATACAAGCTAGGCCGCATTCGCACGCCGCTCAGTGCAGACGAAATTGCTCATTTACAAACAATACCTGCACTTCACGATACAAACTTTGATCGAATTTATAAGCAGCTTGCTGATAATTTTGGTGCCGGTGTTATTCCCCATCCTACTAATGCACCAAGCATACCTGTTAAGTCGTTGAGTAATGCCGTACTTAAAGTCAGCATGTCGGGCTCAGTAATGGCTATTTCGTTATCGTTTAAGTATAAAAATAAAAACTACTTAGCAGGTACAGCGCCTGAAAAACTAATAAACAGTGCATTTGAAAACACCGTTACCAACGAGCTGGTCAACTTAGGCTTTGATTTTTGTAAAGGGGGTTTACACAGCGAGTTTATTTTTAGTCAGGAATCAGCTATTCATTTACACTGGTTAGCGCATGAGGTGTTACCAAGCTTTAAGCAACGTGGTTGGCAAGTATCAATGAGCAAAATAAATATTGCCGATACTAAAAACCAAATTTCCTTGCATGTAAACAGAGCTGCTGGGCATCAAATGCATTGCAAAGTTGTGCTTAACGATACCAAAGTGGCCACTTTATTTAATGTAAATAATAAACTGTTTGAATCGTTAAATCGTCAAAGCGAATTGTTTTATTACTATCCTGTTGGCCGTCAATTTGGAGTTATAGATAAGGCTGCGTTTAATTTATTAATTGAGTTTAAATTGCGATTTGAGTTTATTAAAACGCGCGACGAATTTAATATTCCACTTTCATACTTACCTGAGTTAGTTAAGCACACAGCCATTAATGTTGAGCTACATGATCCGTCATTAGAGCGCTACCTTGATGAGCTAAGCAATGACGCGCTGTTATCGCCCAATATCGCCATTCATGGCTTACACGATTCTGTGGTGCTTAGAGAATACCAACAAGAAGGCGTAGCTTGGCTTAACTTTTTAAAGCGTAATCAGCTAGGTGGTATTTTAGCGGACGATATGGGCTTGGGTAAAACTTTGCAGGTGATTGCTTATTTAGCCAGTTCTTATAATACTCCGCAGGCTGGCCCTACGCTTATTGTGTGCCCTACAAGTTTAGTGAGTAATTGGCAAAACGAAATTACCAAGTTCGCAAAAAGCTTAAAAGTGACCACTATTTTTGGTGCACACCGAAATGATTCGTTGCAGCATTTGGCACAAGCGCAGTGTATTTTAACCACCTATCCGTTATTAAAACGTGACATTGCTTATTATTCGCCACTGTATTTTGAAAACATTATTCTTGATGAAGCGCAGTATATTAAAAATGATACGGCACAGGTATCGCGGTTAGTTAAACGTTTGAATGCCGATTTTAAGCTTTGCTTAAGCGGTACCCCAATTGAGAACAATTTATTTGAATTAAAGTCGTTACTCGATTTTGCTATGCCTTCGCTATTAGGTTCCCAGGCGCACTTTAAGCAGCACTTTCAAGGTCCTATTGAGCGCGAAAGTAACATTGAGCGTGCAGAGCAGTTAAAAGCGTTAATTATGCCGTTTATTTTGCGCCGGACTAAAGCCCAAGTAGCTCAAGAACTGCCGCAAAAAACGGAGCTTGTTAAAGAGTTTGAGTTTGAGCCTAAACAAAAAGACATGTACCAAGGCATAACACATGCGCTTGAAGAAAAACTCATTGATTTATTTGCCGAGCAAGGCGTGCAAAAAAGTAAACTCGCCTTTCTAGAGGCACTATTAAAACTTCGCCAAATTTGTTGTCATCCTAAACTTATTGAGCCAGAAACCGACGCTGCTAGTGCTAAGTTAGAATGGTTATCAAGCCATTTACCTTTAATGCTCAGCCTTGGCCGTAAGGTGATTATATTCAGCCAGTTCACCTCTGCTCTTGATTTAATTGCCGAGCGTTTGAATACACTTAACATTAAATTTAGCATGTTAACTGGGCAAACGCGCCATCGCGATAAAGTGATAGACGAATTCACCAGTGGCACTACTTCGGTATTTTTAATTAGCTTAAAAGCAGGTGGCACAGGGCTTAATTTAACCCAAGCCGATACCGTTATTCATTTTGATCCTTGGTGGAATCCAGCTGTTGAAAAGCAAGCGACCGATCGTGCTTATCGTATTGGCCAAACTAATCCGGTATTTGTGTATAAATTGATTATGGCTAACTCTATTGAACAAAAGGTGTTTCAAATGCAGCAAGATAAACAAGCGCTTGTAGATGCATTATTTACTGAAAAATCAATGAGTTTTACCCAGTTTGACGAACAACAAATGTTGTCTTTAATTAAAAGCTAAAATAATTTTAAAAAATCATGACGAGTTTTTGAACTTATTTAAATTGTGGGCGTCTATTAATACAGCTTGGTTAAATTGCAGTTTCTCCAAGCTTTCATGTTGATATCCCATATAGTAGTTACTAGACATAGTAATGATTAAGCCAGCCAGTTATGTGCTGGCTTTTTTTTGCTTTTAAAAATATTTATTTTTTTATTAAATTTATTTTGAACTAATCAATAATAGCTGGGTCTATTAATATGCTTGTAGTTGATATGTTGTTATACAAGTTTCATGTTGATTTCCCTGTTTGATTACTAATTTAGTAATATTGAGCCAGCTTTATTAGCTGGCTTTTTTTATGCTCTAAATTCAACTTTTTAAAAAATTATTTTGAACTAATTTAATCAGGACGCGTCTACTATTATGCTTGTAGTGATGTGTTGTTATACAAGTTTCATGTTGATTTCCCTGTTTGATTACTGATTAAGTAATATTGAGCCAGCTTTAATAGCTGGCTTTTTTTATGCGCTTAATTTAGTGCGTTACCCCTACTGCTAAAGAGCGTTATTCGTTATGATGGCATGTCACTAAATTTTAAAAGTTTATTTTATGTTTACTTCGTTTTTATCCCATTTAGATTGGTTAAGTGTAAGTGCTGGCGCTATAACAGGCATGGCTATTTGTGGTGTTGTATCAATGCAATTAAGCAAAAAAATAAAGCGCCAAGTAAATGAGCAACAACAACAGTTAATGTTATTACAAAGCCAGCATGAGCAAACACAAAGCCAATATGCCGCGTTGGTTGAAGAGCACGATTTATTAGGACTTACACATCAAGAGCAGCGGGATCAGTCTCAGCATTTTAAAACCCGTTTAACTGAGCAAGAAAAGCAAAGCCAACTTTATAATCAATATTGGCGTAAAGCCGAAGCCGAGCTAACCGCCCTGCGCGAGCAATACAATCTGCGCGATGTAGAGCTTAATAATATACGCACTACCCTTGAGCAAAAGCAGCAACATTTTAGTGAACAACTCGCCCATATAGAGCAAAGTAAAGAAACGCTTAAAAAAGAATTTGAAAATTTAGCTAACCAAATATTAGAAGAAAAGTCGCAAAAATTTAAAACCCTCAATCAAGAAAGCATAGAGCAGTTACTTAAGCCGGTTCAAGGTGAGCTAAAAGGCTTTAGAGATAAAATGGAGTCTATTCACGTTGAAGATTTAAAACAACGTGCTGCACTTAAAACTGAGCTGCTGCATTTACAAGCCAAAAGCCAAGCAATTACCGAGCAGGCCGATAAGCTAAGCAATGCCTTACAAGGGCAAAAGAAAACCCAAGGTAATTGGGGCGAGTTAATGCTTGAAAACGTGCTTGATAGCGCAGGCCTGCGCGCTGGCACCGATTACAAGCGAGAAGTGTCGTTTAATACCGAAGACGGCCGTTTGCGCCCTGATGTTGTGGTGTATTTACCTCAAGGTCGACACTTAGTGATTGATGCTAAAACATCGTTAAATGCCTATACCCGTTATGTAAATGCCGAAACAGAGCTTGAGTCTCAACAAGCGATTAAAGAGCATGTAAATGCCGTAACTGCCCGTATAAATGAGCTGGCCAGTAAATCGTATGATCGCCTACCAGGGATAAACTCGCCTGAGGTTGTTATTATGTTTGTACCCATAGAATCCGCCTTTGTAGAAGCACTTAAATACCAAAGCGACATTTACCAGCAAGCAATAGAAAAAAACATTTTGGTTGCTACCCCTACTACCCTGCTAACCAGTTTAAATATTGTTAAACAGTTATGGCGCTTTGAAGAGCAAACTAAATACTCAAAAGAGCTGGCTAATCGTGCTGAGCGTTTTTACAGTAAACTCAACGGCTTTTTAACCAGTATGGAAGGCGTGGGTAAACAGCTTGATAAAGCCAAAGAAACTTACGATAAAGCATTTTCTCAGTTATACCGTGGTAAAGGTAACTTAATTAAACAAGCCTCAGAATTTAAGGAGCTTGGTGTATCGGTGCAAAAAGAGTTACCTCAAGAAAGCGTTGAACGCGCTCACTTAGAGCTTGATGAATAAACACCACATATAATATTTGCGCACTAAGGTTGTGCGTTTATGTGGCTAGTTATTTACTAACTGCGCAGGCACTATAATAATATCTGTCCTTTAGGATTAACCACATGCAACGCCCAACTGTTTTTTTCATTTCTCATGGTGGCGGCCCAATGCCATTACTAGGTGATGTCAACCATGCAGAAATGCGAGCCTGTTTAGAACAGGTTGCCGCTACAATCCCAAAGCCTTCTGCTATTTTAATGGTCAGCGCGCATTGGGAAGCTCAACCAATTAGTATAACGGCGCACTCTTCACCGCCGCTTATTTACGATTACTATGGTTTTCCTGAGCAGGCGTACCAATTAACTTACCCTTGTACTGGCCAGCCGCAACTTGCTAATTTAGTACAACAAGCGCTCGCAACACATAATATTGACTCAAAACTCGATCCACAGCGTGGTTTTGATCACGGTATGTTTGTACCGTTAAAAATTATGTATCCAGAGGCCGATATTCCCTGTGTGCAAATATCCTTGCACCCAAGCCTTGATCCGCTGTTGCATGTTGAAATTGGTAAAGCGTTGCAAAGTATTGATTACGATAACTTATTAATTATAGGCTCAGGCTTTACCTTCCATAATATGCGCGCTTTTGGTGTTACTCAGTCAAACGATGTTAACCAGCAAAATCAGGCATTTGAAAATTGGTTGGTAAGCACAATCGCAGATCAAACATTAACCGAGCAACAGCGTGAACAGCAATTATTAGCATGGCAGCAAGCTCCAGCTGCACGCTTTAATCACCCCAGAGAAGAGCACTTGTTACCGCTACATGTATGCTATGGCGCTGCTATGTGTTCAAGTACTGAGGTATTTGAATTAAATATTGCCAATAAGCGAGCCAGTATGTATTTGTGGCGATAACACAACTGCTATTAGGTTTGGGTTTAAATCGTTCTTAGCTTCGATAAAGGTGCTGATATTTAGCGTGCTATTTTGTTACAGTAAATGTAATAAGCGCCTTAATTTAGAATGCGCTCTAACCGAAGACTAGGAACAATAACAATGAATCTGATCAAAACATCGGGCTTGGCACTGGCCATTGTTGCAGGCTTAGGCTTGCAAGCATGTTCAAGTACCAGCATAACAACCAACAATAATGCAGCGATGAGTACCGTGAATAATCCATTAAGCCTAGCGCAAATTTATAAAGATAAAGAGTTTAAAACCCAGCGAAGCACTTACTTTAAGTGGCTAGACGATGGTACCGGCTACACTGTGCTTGAAGAGCGCGAAAGCGAAAAAGAAAAAGCAGACGATAACAACGCCGATGACGAAAAAGAGCACGGCGTAAAAGGCAACGACATTGTATTTTACAATGCTGACGGCACAGGCCGTAAAGTACTGGTTGAGTTTGAAAAGCTACTGCCAGAGGGCGCAGACGAGCCATTTGCAATCGAAAGCTATCAGTGGTCAAAAGACGGTAAATGGCTGATGGTATTTACCAACAGTAAGCAAGTTTGGCGCTCTCGCAGCCGCGGGGATTTTTGGTTACTTAACCTTGAGACTAACCAGTTACAGCAATTAGGTGGCTTGGATGTTGAGCCAACTAAGTTAATGTTTGCTAAGTTCTCGCCAGATAGCTCAAAAGTAGCTTACGTACGCGATAACAATATTTATATGCAAGCGGTTGGTAGTAACGATGTAACCGCGCTTACAACCGATGGTAGCGCCACCATAGTTAACGGTAATTTTGATTGGGTATACGAAGAAGAGTTTACTATTGCCGATGGTTTTCGTTGGAGCCCCGACAACAAATCAATCGCCTATTGGCAGCTTGATACCAGTGACGTTAAATTTTTCACTATGATCAACAACACTGACGAACTGTACCCTACCCTTAAAGAATTCCCTTATCCTAAAGCGGGTGAAACCAACTCTGCCGTGCGTGTTGGTGTGGTAAGCCTTGATGATAAACAAACCCGTTGGGCTGAGCTTGAAGGCGATAACCGCGACCGTTACATTCCGCGTATTAGCTGGGCAGGCACTGGTAATGAATTAATGATTCAAGATTTAAATCGCCCACAAAGCCATAACAAAGTGTGGTTGTTTGATTGGCAAAAGCAGCAACTGACTAAAATTTTAGAAGACAAAGACGATGCGTTTATAGAATGGTTTTATAAAGCCAACTGGTCAAAAGACGGCGAGTTTTTTATTTGGCATAGCGAACGCGACGGTTGGCGTCATCTTTATCGTGTATCGCGCGATGGCAAGACTATTATCGACCTAACCCCTGGCGATTACGACATTATTGATATGCTGAGCATCAATGAAGATAAAAACGTGATGTATTTTATTGCCTCGCCAAACGATCCTGGTCAGCGTTATTTATACAGCACACCGCTTGATGGCAGCAGCAAACCGGTACGGGTAACACCTGCTGAGTTTGAGGGATCAAACAGCTACTACATGTCAAAAGATGCCTCATGGGCAATGCATACTTACTCAAAATTTGGTACGCCACCGACTAAAGAGATCATTAAAGTGAGCGATCATAGTAATGTAAAAACCTTAGTTGAAAATACAAAGCTTAAACAAAAGCTTGCTGAGCAAAGCTTACCAAACCATGAGTTTTTTAAAGTAAATGCGCAAGATCGCACCGAGCTTGACGGCTACATTATGTTCCCAGAGAACATGGATAAAAGTAAAAAATACCCAATTGTATTTTACGTATACGGCGAACCATGGGGCTCAACCGTGCAAGACCGCTGGGAAGGCAACAGTTACCTGTATAAATCACTGTTAACGCAAAAAGGCTTTATTGTGGCATCGGTTGATAACCGTGGTACACGTGCACCAAAAGGCCGCGATTGGCGTAAATCAATCTATAAAAAAATTGGTTCTATCACAGTGCAAGACCAAGTAGACGCCCTAGATGCTATGGCTAAACGTTGGGATGTAATAGACACTGACCGCGTTGGCGTGTGGGGTCATTCAGGCGGCGGTAGCTCAACCCTTAACTTACTGTTCCGCCATGGTGATAAATTTAAAGTAGGCATTGCCTCAGCACCCGTGCCAGACATTCGTTTGTACGACACCATTTATCAAGAGCGTTATGCGGGCAACCCAAACACCGATCCTGAGAGTTACGATAACACCTCGCCGATTACCTTTGCTAAAAACCTAACCGGTAAGCTATTACTTATTCACGGCACAGGCGATGATAACGTGCATTACCAAGGCTCAGAACGCTTAATTGACGAACTCGTTAAGCATAACAAACATTTTGAGTTTTTCTCATACCCTAACCGCTCACACAGCTTACGCGAAGGCAAAGGCACCACTTTGCATTACCATACTATGATGGCTGACTTTTTTGAAAAGCACTTACTAACCAAGTAATCGCTTTAAAAGTAAAATACTAAAGCCGCACACTAATTATTAGTATGCGGCTTTTTTAATCAAAGTGTAATGGGGGTTTACAAAGCGTAAGTTGGATAGAGTGCAACGAAACCCGACAATAATAAAAAATGACTTATACACTCAATGTCATCTAAAATAGCGAAGGCTCACCATGTTATTAGCCATTTTTCAATTTCGATAACATCATCACGATCAAACACCATTAAACTTGAATGAGAGCGAGCATTAAAAGTTATTTTTTTTACTAACTCATTTTGTATAGATGAAAAGTAAGCCGGGGGGGATAGAGAGTCAACATCTGAGTTAATTAACAATACAGGCTTTTTAGTCTCAGTTAATTTAGGCAATAAATTTGTTTCTTGAATGGTTACTCCTGCCTCAAACATTGCCTGGTTAACAATATTATCAATCTCGCTATGAAAAAAATGACTAAGCAAAGGCGATTTATAAGGTAAGTACTCCTTAGCTGCAACGTCAAAACTCATCATTGGGGTAAGTAAAATAGCAGCGTCAACATATTCTGATGATAATAAGTTACTTGCAGTAAGTGCTCCCATAGAATGGCCGACTACAACAGTCTGGTTATTTGTTTGATTTAAAAGTGATTCAGCAAGCAGTTCATTTAAAATGCCGTGCTCTTTTGCTGCAAATACAAATGCTTCAGTTGATTCACCATGGCCAAAAAGATCTGGAATAATAACGTTCATACCAATCGCTCTAAAATAGATAGCTGAGGCCATCATTGCTTCTTTACTGCCCCCATAGCCATGAAGTAATAAAGCAGTGCCTTTAAAACGATTAAATGTATCTGGTGTCATTCTGTGTGAAATTGTATTTTCTACATTATTACCAGTTGCATGAAGGTTGTAATAAACAGAACTCTCTTGCGAAAATTCGGCTGCTTGATAAGGTTCAGCAGTCAGATATGTAATGCATTGAGTGGTACTAAAAGAGCAAAATTTTTGTTTTTCAAAGCCAATGTCGCTAGGTTTTGCTTTTATAAACTGTGCTTCAGAAAGATAGATACCGGGGTTTGACATGGCGTAACTGCCAATTGAAGTACAGCCAGACAAAGAAAATATATAAAGTGTAACTGCTAATAGTTTGGTGAAATTTTCCATTTTTGCTTCATTAGTTAAACTTGAACATCAACACTTTAATTAAGCAGATAACGTCCTATGAGGTGGAGGAGGTTTTAGCCGTTAGTTAGGCATTTTTTATTATTTCAAAGTACCTTAACAGTATCTTCTATCCACCTCAATTTTCTCGAGTAAATAAATCTGTTTGGCATTAGGTAGACACTTGCTTATTAATCAAAACCCAAATTTAGTGCTTTGTTACGACTTTGAGTTACTTTTTTATCTAAGTTTTATGGATTTAGGGGCTGAAATTTAACTCTCTTTTTTAATCAAAATTTAACGGGGGGGTCAAAGGTTTTGTTTGAAGTACAACAGCACCCAACACTAACTATAGGAAGTCCATACTGAATGAAAAGTTATTTATCGAAACAGGCTAAAACGTTGTGTTCATGAGGAACTTTTATTAATCCTCATTTCCTTGTTTTAACTCAGCCGCCCAACCATTTCTTTAACCACTAAAAACTGCACTTGTCTTAACATTCTTAATTCCGCTGCGCGTACATCCGCAGATGGCATATTTACAACTTCTTGGTATATGTTGCTAAATTCACTCTCTATATTATCTACAAAATAACTTAGTTGCTTTACTGCGGCAGAGTTTGGAATACCGAGCTCTTTTGCAAAAGCGATTACATCTGCTTTAGTAACATCACAAAAACGTTTTTTATCATTGATAGGAACGGATAAGGCTTCTTCTAGAGGGTTACCACCTTCTGAAACATAAATAATGGTGCTTAATAAATCATAAAACGGTGTTATTTGCGCAGATCCGTTTTCGTAATAAAAGCTAATATTTTTTAAATGCGCATCCCCATTCCCGACTAATAAATTATAAATCACCCATTGATATAACTTGATGGCCGTTGCCGCTTTAGGCCGTACGTTATTGAGTATTTTTTGATATGTTTCAACCGTTGATGCAGAATATTTGGAGTGCCTGCTATAACTTAATAACTGGCAACTATCTATAATATGCTTACGCTCTTGATCAGGATAACTTCCTATACGGTCAAAGCGCTCAACTAAATAGGCCGGCTCGGGCGTATAAATGAGTTCTACATTGGGTACATCTATTCCTAGGCGCTTGGCTAGTTTCATCATAAACCATTCATTGCATGTCGTTTGCCAATATTGGTCTGGCTCAGAATGATCTGGTTTAAGTATATGAGTTGAAGGTGTGCCTTCATTTCCTTCAAATAATTCATCGCCGAGCTTAATAACTAGCATTTTATGCTGCGCGCCAGCAAGTGACATACGGCTACTTTGGCGGATATTTAAAGGTGCTCTGGGTAAGTTTTTAATTCGCCTAGATAGCTCGGCAAAAGGTAACGGTATTGCACTAGGGCTTGGAAAATCGACATGCTCTGGTAATAGCGTTAAAGCACCAGCAGACTCAATGCCGGATGCAGTAAGTAGAGCAAATGAATCCTCGTGATCCACTTTCACTTCTTTTGCCAATAACTCACGTGCATTTTCTTCTGGCAGTAAATTATCAAAAAACTGCTGCACAGGCCGCGTAGTACCAGAATCAAGAATGATTTGATCTTGTAATGGAATGCTGGGAGTTATTGCAAATTTATTAGCTGAGTTAAGCCAATCTTGATCGTATTTAAATGACCAAAAACCGTTACTATCTTGTAATTGACCCATGAGCTGTTTGCCGGCATAAACATCAAGTGATCTATTATTCATGCTCAGCCACCATGTTCTGGATTTGCATTAGTAATTTATTTTTAGCCTTTTCATCATGTTGAGGTACAACCACGTCTATTTTTACTTCTAAGCCTAAAGCTTCCATTAAATCGAACGCGCGGCCAATTGATAACGAACCTGTGCCATTTTCAAAATCACTTACTGTATTAATACTAATACCGGAGAAATCTCCCGCAGTTTTTTGATCAAGCTTTTGGCTTTTTCTCACAATGCTTGCCAATTTACCTAATTGTTTTGCTGACTTTATCGTGACTTCCATAACCAATCCAAAATTCACAGTGTTTTGTGAATAATAGTTAAAAAAGTACAAAAAAGCTAATAATTCACAATATTTTGTGAATTATAGCGAAAGCTAACTCACTAAAGGATAAATTCACAGTATTTTGTGAATTAGTAAATTAATAGGCATGAACCTAATAAATTCACAATAAACTATGAATTTAGGTAATTGAAAATTTCACTCTCTTTTTAATCAAAATTGTGTGAGGGGTTTACAGCTGAGGTCAAAGGTTAAAGGAACAAGGTCAAAGAATTTTAGTTACGGTAAGTTGGGTATAGCCGAACAAAACCCAACAAGGAAATACTGCTCAATAGGTAATAAGTGAATCGTTTAATGTTAAACACAGCTTGGTACGAGAATAGAAATAAAAAGAGTAGCATCCTTGCTACTACAAGTGCGATATTAAGAGCTTGGTTGCGAAGGTTGATACTTATTAACGAGAATGTGCTGCAAACTTTTAAGTGCCCGCTTTATCGCTTGCAGCATACTTCTTCCCTTTGTATTTACATTAATACTGGGTAGCCCAGGCAAAAGAATATTAATTTTGCATTGCTGCAAAGTGCCGTGGCGCTCACTCGAAAGATCATTTATTTGAATCTCTACTTTACGAATATTTAAAGCATGTTTTGCCAATTGGCTTTTTATCAACTTCAAAAGCGACATCTTTTCACTTGCGTTAATTATCTTATTTTTAACTGTAAGTTTTAGCTTCATGCAATTACACCTTTTAATAGTAACTATGTTGCAGGCATGACTGTAATCTACTAACTTAGTGGCAAAGGAAAAAGCTGATTATTTCTTACTTTAAAACAGGTATTTTCGAATGATTACCAACATCAACTACAACCACTTATATTATTTTTGGCAGGTAAGTAAGCACGGCAGTATTGCTGCGGCGAGTAAAATACTTAATTTAACGCCGCAAACGGTCAGCTCGCAAATTACTAACTTAGAGCAACGATTAGGAAAACCACTGTTTGTTCGCCAAGGCCGAGGCCTACAGTTAACGGAGTTTGGCCATGTAACTCAGCAGTACACCAATGATATGTTTGCTATTGCTCACGAATGGTTAGAAACTACGCAAGGCGATACCACGCAATACTCACGAACGTTAAAGGTGGGTATTTCAGATGTGTTACCCAAATCATTGGTGTCGAAGTGGCTAGCGCCTTTAATTAATAACGACCGTATTACCAACTTACACTGTATTGACGGCCAACAAGATGAACTGCTGGCGCAAATGGCGATTCATAAGCTCGACTTAGTGTTAGCCGATAAACCACTCGATACCACTTTATCATTTAAGGCGTTTTGTCATGAAATAGGCAAAAGCCAAATCGCTCTTTTTGGTAACGAAACATGGCATTCGCAGTTACATAAGCAGTTTCCACAGTCTTTAGACAACAAGCCTTTAGTGCTCCCCGCAAAAGAAAGCCCCGTCGCGCGTGCTATTTATTATTGGCTGCAAGAGCAACAGATTGAAATGACAATAGCTGGCCATGTTGACGACAGCGCATTAATGAAGTCGTTAGGTGAGCAAGGGTTTGGCATATTCCCTGCGCCTATTTTGGTAAAAGCCGAAGTGGAGCGCCATTACGACGTTAATTACATTGGTACAATTGATAATGTTTATCAGCATTATTATGCGTTTACACCCGACAGGCTCATTAAAGACAGTATTTATGACGAGTTTATAAAGCACGCGCAAATGACGTAGGTTTTAGTTAATCGCCTTAAGGTTAACGGGCGTCGGGGGGCGGGTTGCGGGGGCTAAAAGCTATTATTTAACCTCGACGCGGGGTGAACCCGCTGCTACTAGTAGCTAATACGGTAGCAGCGGCTTTATGCCGCGTCTTTTTAAGGCTCATATAAATGCTCTTATCGAGTAAACATATTGATTGCCATTATTATTAATAAGCCGGCAAATATTTTCTTTATGGTTGAAACTGGCAAATAATGGGTGGCTTTAGCACCGAGTGGCGCAGTAAACCATGAGGTGCATACAATACCCAATAAAGCGGGCAAATACACAAAGCCTGCAAATCCTTCTTTTAGGCTAAATAACTGGCTGCCTGAGCTGATATAACCCATTGAGCCAAACAGGGCTATCACAATGCCTGAGGCAGAGGCGCAGCCAATGGCTTTTTTCATATCAACAGAAAAAAACGTCAGTAACGGCACTAATACTGCCCCGCCGCCAATGCCAATCATGGCAGACAAGCCACCGGTTATGGTCGTATAAACACTGAGTAACCCTTTGTTTGGTAACGGGCGCGCTATTGCTGAGTCATTCTTACCTGAAAAAATCATTTTTAATGCAATTAGCACCACGCTTACAGCAAATACCAAACGCACTACATGCTCGGGTAACAGCGCAGCTATAAAGCCACTAATAAGCGCACCAAAGGCAACGCCTGCCATAACCCAAGGTGCAATATCCCACGGTACATTGCCATTTTTATGATGCGCAATAGCCGACGAGGTCGAGGTAAATAAAATAGAGGCCAGCGAGGTCGCAATGGCAACCACCACTACTTGTTCAGGTGGCAAAGCATTAAAGTGCAGTAATATCATGCTGAGTATGGGCACAATCACCAGCCCGCCCCCTATTCCTAATAAGCCTGCTAAAAAACCAACACCGCTACCTAATATGGCGCAGTATATAATTAACACTATTAAATCACTCATTCCTTTTGTCTCTTCTTATGTTGTGGAAAGTTCTGCGACGGCGAGCTGCTTAATAAAGCGCTTAAGCTCACCTAAGTTTATTCGAGTATATCAACAACCGTTTATGCAAATTGGACTTTAAGTACTTATGAGCATTGAATAATACTCACGTTTTGTATGAATAAATTACAACACCCGTAAAAACATCTAGAAATCTAGACTTCTAAAGTGGGTTTTGTCTGAGTGGGAGCGTCTACTAGCCTAATTTATCCATTCAACTTTGTTAAAGAATGAATCTGGCTCATGTTTTACCTGAAATAATACCGTTTTTCTTCATGCTACATAGCGCGTATAAATTTATTAACTCTGCAAAGCACCATTACAGTTATCCCGTTAGTTTGGTTTTAACAGCGAGTAATGTGTCATTGATAAAAGCAGTAACAACTCAAATTGAAAGGATACGGCTATGAGCACTGATCTTACATTTACTATTAAAAGCACTAACTTGGATGAAAACTACCATCCATCAAATAACACACGAATTACGACCAATTTCGCTAATTTAGCTAGGGGTGAAAGCCGCCAACAAAACCTGCGTAATACCCTAAAAATGATCAACAATCGTTTTAATGCACTGGCCAGTTGGGATAACCCACAAGGGGATCGTTATGCGGTTGAGCTCGAGATCATTTCGGTCGATTTAGACATTGCAAGCAATGGTCAGGCATTTCCGTCAATTGAGGTATTAAAAACCAATATTATTGACCGCCAAACCAACGAGCGAATAGAAGGCATGGTGGGTAATAACTTTTCATCGTATGTGCGCGACTACGACTTTAGCGTGTTATTGCTTGAACATAACAAAAGCAAACCGCAATTTAGTATTCCCGATAACTTTGGTGACTTACACGGCAAGTTGTTTAAATGCTTTGTAAACTCAAATACCTATAAACAGCACTTTAAAAAGCCACCGGTTATTTGTTTAAGCGTGTCTGATAACAAAACCTATCAGCAAACCGAAAACTTACACCCTATTTTAGGCGTAGAGTATCAGCCTAATGAGTCGTCGTTAACAGAGCAATATTTTAAAAAAATGGGCTTACAAGTGCGCTACTTTATGCCACCAAACAGCGTTGCACCGTTAGCGTTTTACTTTTTTGGTGACCTACTTAACGACTACAGCAACCTTGAACTAATTAGCACTATTAGCACCATGGAAACGTTTCAAAAAATTTATCGTCCAGAAATTTATAACGCTAATGCCGCCGCAGGTAGTCGTTATAAACCGAATTTAAAAAATGACGACCATTCGTTAACGCAAATTGTGTATGACCGCGCAGAACGAGGTCAATTAGCGGTTGAGCAAGGCAAATTCACCGAGCAGCATTTTATTAAGCCTTATCAGTCAGTGCTGCAGCAGTTCTCGGCAAGTATCGCTTAATCACACAACAAAATTAAAGGCAGCATTTATTATGAAAAAACTATTACCCACATCATCAGCAGGCAGCTTGCCAAAACCGTCATGGCTTGCTGAGCCCGAAACCTTATGGTCACCGTGGAAATTACAAGGCAGTGAGCTGGTAGATGGCAAACACGACGCCCTACGTATTTCCCTGCACGAGCAACAAACTGCAGGCGTAGATATAGTCAGCGACGGCGAGCAAACCCGTCAGCACTTTGTAACCACCTTTATTGAACACTTAAATGGCGTTGATTTTGAAAACCGTAAAACAGTTAAAATTCGCGACCGTTACGACGCCAGCGTACCCACAGTGGTTGGCCCTGTGTCTCGTACTAAATCGGTATTTGTTGAAGACGCCAAGTTTTTACGCCAGCAAACTAGCCAACCAATTAAATGGGCACTGCCTGGGCCAATGACCATGATCGACACCCTGTATGACGATCATTATAAAAGCCGTGAAAAACTAGCATGGGAATTTGCTAAAATACTCAACCAAGAGGCCAAAGAGCTAGAAGCCGCAGGGGTTGATATAATTCAATTTGATGAACCCGCTTTTAACGTGTTTTTTGACGAGGTGAACGACTGGGGCATAGCCTGCCTAGAGCGAGCTATAGAAGGGTTAAAATGCGAAACCGCCGTGCATATTTGCTACGGCTACGGCATTAAAGCCAACACCGATTGGAAGAAAACCCTCGGCACCGAGTGGCGACAATACGAAGAAGTATTCCCTAAGCTGCAAAAATCGAATATTGATATTATTTCGCTCGAATGCCAAAACTCACATGTACCCATAGAGCTACTAGAACTCGTGCGCGGTAAAAAAATAATGGTAGGCGCAATCGATGTAGCCACCAATACTATAGAAACACCCGAAGAGGTGGCAAAAACCCTACGCGAAGCGCTTAAATATGTAGATGCTGACAAACTCTACCCCTGCACCAACTGCGGCATGGCCCCCCTACCCCGCGACATCGCAAACGGTAAGCTCAACGCCCTAAGCAAAGGCGCAGAGTTAGTACGTAACGAACTATTAGCAGCAAATGTCGCTTAATTTTTAGTTATAGCTGCTGTAAAAAAGCCACACCTAAACATAAGTTAAAGTGTGGCTTTTTTAATCAAAATGTCATGGGGGTTTACAGTTGAAATGAAAGTTAAAGGTGATATGGTCGAACATCATTAGATAGAAAATCAGTTTAAACTGGGAGAACTTAGGTCAAATCTAAATTGGCAAATCAAGTACTGAGCCAGTACAATTTAATGTATTTTAATGCCCTTTTTCATTGCATAAACAACTTTAGGGTCGTGTATAACATATTCAACTCCCCCTCCAGCTGTCTTTCCACCAGTTTTTTTGATCAAACCAATTTTTTCCATGTTAGTAACATAATTATCCGTAGAACCGCCAGTTCGTGCTTTATCATTCAGTTTGCTCTTTGAGAATTTAGGGGAGTCAAGTTTTTGCAGGTGTTGAATGTATGAGTATACATCCATAGTATTTGCTCTAGCGTTAGCTTTTCGTGGGTAATACTCATAGTAGTTAAACTCTCTGACGAATCTTTCTATTCCCGCATCAACTGCTTTTTCTGATATTTTTGAATTTTCATCCAGTGCATACTGTGATCTTAATATTGAATCCATGATATGCCAGAGATCTCGGGGGTTATTGTTTGCGAGCGGAACAACTTTATCCAATAACGTGTTTTCGTTCTGTGTTAGCATATCTGTAACATTAACGACTTTTCCACCTGAGTATGCCTCAAGTCTACTATTGAGAACCTGCACCAACTTTTCCTCCGTCCATTCAATGTTATGAGTGTCATGTTTCTGAGTTCGAAACTTATCCTTTAAAAATCGATAAGGCACGGACCACACAGATATAACCAATTGAAGATTATCGTGTAAGAGCAATTTACTATCTTTCAGTATAGGTTCAATAAAGTCAGATATTTTTTGGGCGTCGTTATTAAACCTATCATCTTCGTCTAATTTGTCTAGAATAACTGTTAATCGTACATAGCCAAGGGAGTGAATTAAAGAGAGCAGTCGATCAAAGAATACAAAAGATTCTTTCTGATCAATAAAGTCTGTTTTCGCTCCGATATTAATTTCCGGAAAGAAGTTTTTCACCTTTCCTTCATCAATCGGTGGTAGATTGGAAAAATGCTTAGATACTAAATCGGATACTATTGTCGTTGTGGCAGTAGCTCCCCAGTTTAGAAGTCCTCGAAATTTGTTGTAAACCCAGTTCCCTGCTCTTTTAGTTTTGCTGACTTGTATTTTTTCTATATCGCTTCTTAGTTTAGCTTTAGATATATTGGAAACATAGCGATCTAAAAGGTATGACAGTAGTAGCTTTTGCTCTTCATTCGCTCTGACAATGCGCTTTTTATCAGTTGTAAGTTTAATGAATAACTCTTCAGCGATATTTTTTATTAGAAATACATGAAAGTCTTTAGGTTGTGGTTTCATTTTTAAACTTGAATAATCGTCTAAAGATACTAATAGTGCATCTTTCTGTGGTTTGCCCCCTAGCCTATTAACCAAGAACGTTTTCCCTGTCCCTCGCT
>NZ_BADW01000033.1:0-23745 GCF_000241165.1 Pseudoalteromonas sp. BSi20439 | reverse complement strand
ATTAAACAATTAAGTTAGCAGGCAAACTAAGTTTATCCAAGGCTATTGCCCTGCTATACTGCCCAACCTATATTCGTTGTTTTGAGTTTTTAAATGAGCGCTTCGGCTTCTTCTTTTAATACCCGTATTTTATTGCCTTTATTAGCCAGTATTGTCGCGATCACGCCTTTAGCCATTGATATGTATTTACCGGCGATGCTCGTGATTGCCAACGATCTCAATACCAGCATGCCAAATGTTCAAATCTCGTTGAGTATATACTTAGCGGGTTATGCATTGGGCATGTTGTTTTTTGGCCCCATAGCCGATCAAATTGGCAGGCGTAAACTGGCACGAATAGGACTCAGTTTATTTGGCTTAAGTTCACTGGCGTTAGCATTTACCACTGAAGTGCATACTTTTTGGGGGTTAAGAGCTGTACAGGCATTTACAGGCGCGGCCGCTACGGTTGTCGTCCCTGGGATCATTAGGCACATATATCAAAAAAATACTGCTAAAGGTATGTCGTACGTGTCTATGATCATGATGATAGCACCGTTACTTGCCCCCTCTATCGGCTCGGTTATTTTAGGCTTTTCGGTGTGGTCGACTATTTTTATTGTTTTAGCGACCTATAGCTTTGTTATTTTACTCTTTGTGCAACGTTATTTAATCGATATTCCAATATTTAAAAATGAGCGAAAAGGATTAGCATTATTCTTCTCAAGTTATAAAGTGGTATTAAGTAATACGCACGCCCGCGCCGATATTTTAAGCTCAATGTTTGTGTCGTTTGGCTTTTTTTGCTTTTTAACGTCCGTCCCTTATATTTACCTCGACCTATTTAAAGTATCAGAACAATTGTTTGGCCTGTTATTCGCTTTTAATGTAATGGCGTTGATGTTTGGTAATTTTTTAAATACTCGCGTAGTGCCACGTATTGGCTCACGAAAAATGCTTTATTATGGCTTAATGTGTGGCTTTATCTCTGGCGCAGCATTACTTAGCTTTAGCGTATTAAACTTGTCACTTTACTTTATTGTTGCGGCTATTGCTCCGTTGATGATGAGCCTAGGCATAATAGCAAGTAATGCAGATTCATTGATTTTGATGAAGTTTGAACAAAATACCGGAACTGCCACGGCGGTTATCGGCACCTTACGTTTTGGTAGTGGCGCATTAGTTGGCCCTATATTAGCGGTAATGCACGCACAAAGTGCGGTTCCATTTTCAAGTTTAATGTTCAGCGCAGTTGTACTCACTATCCTAGTGCAGTTAATACATTATTTTAAAGACAAAAAAAATGCCTCATAATGAGGCATTTTTAAATTGTATACTTAATTAAGCGTCAGCGGCTTTAGATACCATGACCATTGCAGGGCGTAATAAACGGCCGTTTAATGTGTAACCTTTTTGCATTACTGCTAAAACAGTATTTGGTGTTACATCGTTGCTTGGTTGGATTGACATTGCTTGATGAAAGTCTGGGTTAAACTGCTCACCTTGAGGGTTTACAATTTCAACACCAAATTTAGCTACCGCGTCGTTAAAGCTTTTCACTGTCATATCAATGCCTTCAAGTAAAGGCTTAAGCGTTTCATTTTCTTTATCAGAAAACTCAATAGCACGCTCTAAGTTATCTATAACAGGGAGTAATTCATTAGCAAACTTTTCTAGTGCAAATTTGTGTGCTTTTTCTACATCTTGTGCAGCGCGACGACGCATATTGTCCACATCTGCAGCAGCGCGAACTACGCTATCTTTTTGATCTGCAATAGTTTGCTTTGCAGTTTCAAGCTCGGCATATAACATAGCAATTTCTGCTTCAGGGCTTTGCTCTTGCTCAGCATGTTGTTCTGCTGCTTCAACTGCCGCCTCAACGTCAGCTTCCATTTGCGTCACTTCTTCGTTCAGTTCTACTTCTTGCTCTGGGTTTTGTGTCTGCTCAGACATAAAATATACGCTCCAATTCTTTACAACTGCGGTAATTATGGGGATTGAATAAAAAGATTCAAGAGCTCAATGGCTCTAATAATTTAAATTCTTGGATTATTTTCTCTAATTGCGCTGATTTTGGACAAATAACACAAAAGCGACTCTGATATTCTTGATTTTGAAAATACGGCACACTAATCACAATGAGTTCATCGCAGCTACTGAACGGTAAGTTTTCAGTATTGAGAATAGAGACCCCATTTTTAAAAGCGAGTTTATCTTCAACAAAATTTAAAAATGATACACCAATATTAAGGCTTTGCTCACAATCTATTTTTTTATAAAGGTAGTTTTCGCCAACAACGATACTGTTATCTGAGCCTAATTTTTGGCTTAGCTCACGGGTCCATTGAGTTAAAGAGTCATGACAATTACGCGGAGCCGTATTGGCCATTGCCTGCATTCGGTAGAGGCCTTCAATTAAAGATTGTTGACTAAAAACCGTATTGAGCCAAGTAGCAAATTCATAGCGTTGGCTATCGCTAGGGTCATGAGGCTTATTAATACAAATATTGTGGCTCTGCCCTGCTCTATCTAAGAGTAAAATAAGCCAGTTGTTTGCATCAAAGTCGAGCACTTCTACCCTAAATACCTGCTGTGTTCTAACCTGCGGTAGCCCCACACAACAGCATACTTGGTAACGTTGACTCAAGCCATGTGCTAGCTCAACCAATTGTGCCTGCTCAGGTTGCCAATAATTAGCAATATCATTGAGCGTAAAAAACTCATCAAACCAATAGTCAAACCCATCATTGGTTGGCACTCGGCCAGCCGATGTATGTGGTGAATACAACAAGCCTATTTTTTCAAGGCGCGCCATCGCGTTACGCACAGTGGCAGAGCATACCGCCATACCTTTTTGCTTTGCAATTTTTGTTGACGGCACAGGTAAGCCATCGCCATTACAGTACATACTCATAACAGCGGCAAATATTTGCTGATCTCGTGGGTTTAGTTTCATGTTATCTACATCTTTATGCATAGCTGTTATATCGGGGCTAAGTATTATTATTTCAAGTATAAAAAATACAATAAATCTAAATTTTACAGTGAATTAATTAAATCCGCTGGTTATTACTAAGATCTGTGTTTTCAAACACTTCTGTTTTAGGTTACTCTACAAATATTAGAACTCTCAGTGTATTTATTATGGACTCTCCCTTTAACACTATCGGCTTGATTGGTAAGCCAAATCATCCTAATGCTGCCGCTACTTTACAACGATTACATACGTTTTTATTAGCTTTAGGCTTTGAGGTGATTGTTGAAAAACGTACAGGGAGTCAACTTAGTGATGTACCGAGCGACAAACTCGTAAAGCTCGTTGATTTAGGCGAGCGTGCCGACTTGGCGATTGTGGTTGGAGGCGATGGCAACATGCTGGGTGCTGCACGGGTGCTTGCTCGCTTTGATATAGCCGTAATTGGTGTAAATAGGGGTAATTTAGGCTTTTTAACTGATTTGAATCCAGAAGGGTTTGAGGGTAGCTTAGAACAGGTACTCAGCGGCGATTACATTGAAGAAAAACGTTTTTTATTAGAAGTTGAAGTGTATCGTCATAACGAACTTAAAAGCGCTAATTCTGCAGTAAACGAAGCAGTGCTTCATGCTGATAAAGTAGCACATATGATTGAGTTTGAAGCCTTTATAAACGATGACTTTGTATTTTCTCAACGCTCCGATGGTTTGATTGTGTCGACTCCAACAGGCTCAACGGCATACTCTTTATCAGGCGGTGGGCCTATTTTAACACCAGAGCTTAATGCAATGTCACTGGTTCCGATGTTTCCACATACTTTATCAAGTCGCCCTTTAGTGGTGGATGCTGATAATGAAGTGCGTTTAAAGCTTAGTTTAGAAAATACTGATAGCTTACAAGTAAGCTGTGACAGCCATGTTGTACTCGCCGTATTACCGGGTGATGAGGTAGTTATACGTAAAGCTGACAAAAAATTACGCTTAATCCACCCAAAAAATTATTCTTATTATAATGTGCTACGTAAAAAGCTAAATTGGGGTAGCCGGTTATACTAATTTTATTGCCAAACATGCAACTTTAGCGCAAAATATCGGGCTAAAATTTTTAAATATCATCAGGAAAAAGTAGTAATGACTTATGTAGTGTTTCTTGCTTTATTATTATTAATTACTTTACTTGGCAGTTACTTGCTAATTGAGAGTAATCGAAAAAAAACCATTGAAGCAAAGAAAAAACTGTTTAACGAGCGCGTAGCAAGTACTCAATCACGTTTAAAAATAAAACTAAACGAATTACTTGATGCAAATGTCATCAGTGCTAAGCACCTTCCTCGAATTCAAGCAGTTGTAAGTAACTTTTTCGTGGTACAGCCTCACACCGATGAAAATTTAGTTAAGTTGGAATCGTTATGTGACCAACTTATTAACATACTTAACGAAGAGCTTATAAAAACCTATAAAAGTAATAATAGCCAAGCATTTGCCGACAGCACTCAATATTTTATAGCAGAGTTGCCAGCTCAAGGTATTTTATACAATAAAAATTTTTACCAAGAAGTCCTTCCTACGTTAATCTTAAAGTTGAAAACTGAAGACCACATACAACCAGTTGATAATATTGAGCTTAACGATGAAACCCTCCCTATTGATGAAGAAAAAAAAACACTAATTGAGTCCAGCCTTGCTTAAAATATAGAAATTTAATTTGCAATAAACCAAAACACTGTATAAATTAACAGTTAATTCACTGGATGGATGAACAGTATGTTAATTGGTTTAGAAATTAAAAATTTTGCAATTGTAAGTAATTTAAGCACTGAATGGCATTCGGGCATGACCGCTATTACCGGTGAAACGGGTGCGGGTAAATCAATCGCTATTGATGCGTTATCATTGTGCCTTGGAGAACGAGCAGAGGCTTCAGCTGTGCGCCCAGGCACTGATAAAGCCGAGGTAAGTGCGCAATTTGATTTAAGCAATTTGCCACACGCCCATGCATTTCTAGAAGAGAACATGCTTAATAATGACGATAACGAATGTCTACTTCGTAGAGTTGTTTGCAAGAATGGCCGCAGCAAAAGCTACATTAATGGTAGCCCTGTCACCGCTGCACAGCTAAAAGAACTAGGCCAATATTTAATTTCTATACACGGTCAACATGCACACCAGCATCTATTAAAAGCAGAGCATCAATTACAGCTACTGGATGCTTACGCCGGGCACCAAAATCTAGTTAATGCTGTAAGCCAACGCTATAAACGTTATGCTGATTTACAAAAAGAATTTAAACAACTAGAACACCAACAACAACAACAAGCTGCGCAAAAACAATTATTAGAATATCAAGTGGCTGAGCTTGATGAATTTGCGTTGCAAGCTGGTGAGTTTGAACAAATAGAAGCAGAGCATTATAAGCTCAGTAACAGCCAAACTATTTTGCAATCTTGTCAGCGCGAGCTACAACATTTATACGAAAGTGATGAGCAAAATGCGTGCTCTCTTTTACAACACAGCGCACAACAATTTAATGAACTTGCACATTATGATGAAACCCTGGCCAATGTAGCAGCATTACTGACAGAAGCAGCGGTTCAAGTTGAAGAAGCAAGCAGAGAAATACGCAATTATACTGAACAAGCTGACTTAGATCCTACTCGCTTAACGGAAGTAGAAAACAGACTCAGCGGCGCTATGGATTTAGCAAGAAAACACCATATAAAGCCACAAGAGCTCGTTGAGTTTCATCAAAATGTAACACAAGAACTAGACTCTATAAGCAGTAATAGTTCGCGCCTCGAACAGCTTGAAGGTGAAATTGCAGATGCTCTTGAAGATTATCAAACGGCTAGTGAGGAATTAAGTGCTAGTCGTCATCAATACGCCAACACGCTAAATGGCTTGATCAGCGAAAGTATGGCTAACTTATCCATGGAAAATGGCGTATTTGAAATAGCTCTTACAGCACATACCGATCGCTCTCCAAACAGCTTAGGTTTTGATAATGTATCGTTTTTAGTATCAACAAACCCAGGGCAACCATTACAACCTTTAGCAAAAGTAGCCTCTGGTGGTGAGTTATCACGTATTAGTTTGGCTATTCAAGTTATTATTGCCCAAAAAGTAACGACTCCAACACTTATATTTGATGAAGTAGATGTCGGTATTTCTGGCCCTACAGCTGCTGCAGTTGGTAAACTGCTGCGCCAATTAGGTAAATCGACACAGGTAATTTGTGTAACCCATTTACCGCAAGTGGCCAGTAGCGCTCATCAGCAATTTTTTGTTGCCAAAGAAATTGCAGACGGTGAAACGTTTACTCATATGCTGGCATTAAATAAAGATGGCAGGGTTAATGAAATTGCGCGTTTGCTGGGTGGTGACAACATTAGCAAAACAGCTAAAGCAAATGCGAAAGAGCTTATAAAAGCGCACGGATAAAATTATACATTTATAGTGCGTTACCTTGATACGGTGAGGATACCTTGATGCAAACAACGGTCATTTATTTTGGCTTAGCAATTAACTGGCTACTACTTATAGTTAGTGTACTTTTAGCAATGTTTAGCAAGTTTAAACACACACAATTTAAACAAGGATTATATCGTTTTTTAAATGTGGCATTAATTGTACATATTGTTATTGCTGTTATGTTAGTTTTTAGCAGCACAGCTATTACTGGCTTAATAACACTTAGTTTGTTGGTTATTGCCCTACAGCTTGTTTGTAACGTTATCTGCTATAAAAGTGTGAAACGTCGACAAGCCAGAGTGAAACCGAGCCTTGATCACTTCTCGATGGATTAACTAACATAGCGTTTAAAAATGCCCGCAACCTGTGTATTGCGGGCATTTTTATTTGTAAAACTGAGGGAATAAAAAAGCAAACCCGAAGGTTTGCTTTTGACTCCATTCTAACAAAAGAATTATTTACACTTTTAAATAATCCATAATGCCTTCTGCAGCATTACGCCCCTCAAATATAGCAGTAACCACTAAGTCTGAACCACGAACAATATCACCACCAGCAAATATTTTAGGATTAGTGGTTTGATGTGTAAATTCACCTTGCTCAGGTGCATTAATACCGCCCCAGTGGTTAATTTCTACATCGTACTGTTCTAACCAGTCCATTTTATGTGGCTTAAAACCAAATGCCATAATCACTTGTGTGGCTTCAATAATGTGCTCTGATCCGGGGACTTCTTCAGCACGACGGCGGCCGTTTTCATCTGCCTCGCCAAGCTGAGTTTTTACCATTTTAACGCCGGCTACAGCACCTTTGTCATCAAGTACAATCCCTTTAGGCTGAACGTTATAAGTAAAAATTACGCCCTCTTCTTTTGCATTTTTTACTTCGCGTTTTGAACCAGGCATGTTCTCTTCATCACGACGATAAGCACACGTTACTTTTAACGCATTATGGCGAATAGAAGTACGCACACAGTCCATTGCTGTATCACCACCACCTAGTACCACTACTTTTTGGTTTGCCATATCAATGCAGGCTTGTTTAGACTCATCGTAACCCATAACACGATTAGTGTTACCAATTAAGAATGGCAGGGCATCATGCACCCCCGGTGCATCTTCGTTCTCAAGCCCTGCACGCATACTTTGATAAGTCCCCACTCCCAAAAATACAGCGTCATACTCATTAAGAATTTCATCCATGCTAATGTCTTTACCTACTTCGACATTAAGTTTAAATTCAACACCCATTTCGGTAAATATTTCGCGACGTTTTTGCATGACTTCTTTTTCTAATTTAAAAGAAGGAATACCAAAGGTTAACAACCCACCAATTTCAGGGTGACGGTCAAATACCACAGGCTTTACGCCATTACGTACTAGAATATCAGCACAACCTAACCCTGCTGGCCCAGCACCAATAATAGCCACTTTTTTATCAGTCCATGTCACATAAGACATGTCTGGCTTCCAGCCCATTTTGAATGCGGTATCGGTGATATATTTTTCAATATTACCGATTGTTACCGCTCCAAACTCTTCATCTAACGTACATGAGCCTTCGCATAAGCGGTCTTGTGGGCATACTCTTCCACACACCTCTGGCAAACTGTTAGTACGGTGCGAAAGCTCAGCGGCCTCTAAAATGCGCCCTGTACGGATCAGTTTTAACCATTGTGGAATATAGTTATGTACTGGACATTTCCACTCACAATAAGGGTTACCGCAATCAAGGCAGCGATCTGCCTGTGAATTAACTTGGTTTTCTGAAAAGGGTTCATAAATTTCTATGAACGATTTTTTACGCGACGAGATTGGTTTCTTGCGTGGGTCTACACGCTGCACGTCTATAAATTGATATACATTTTCGCTCATACTGCCCCCTTATTGCGCTTGAACACGTAGTTCGGCGCTACTGCGAGCGCGATGCCCGAGTAAACTTTTTACGTCACTTGATTTAGGTTTTACTAATTTGAACATCGGTAAATAAAGTTCAAAGTTAGCTAAAATAGTTTCTGCTCTGCATGAGCCTGTTAGCTCTAAATGGTCAGCAATTAAGCCGCGTAAATGCTCTTGATGTGAACTCAAATCATCTAAAGTAACCACTTCAACCAACTCTGGGTTAATGCGTTTCTCAAAATCACCTCGTTCATCTAAAATATAAGCAAAACCACCGGTCATACCTGCACCAAAGTTAACTCCTACATTACCAAGTACACATACCACACCACCTGTCATATATTCACAACCATTATCACCAACACCTTCAACAACAGCTTGCACACCCGAATTACGCACAGCAAAACGCTCACCAGCACATCCGGCTGCAAACAATTTACCGCCTGTGGCACCATATAAACAGGTATTACCTACGATGGTTGCTTTGTGACTTTCAAATGACGAACCCAGTGGTGGGCGAACGACTAGCTTACCGCCAGCCATCCCTTTACCAACGTAATCGTTGGCATCACCAACTAAAGTCATTTCAAGGCCGCCAGCATTCCATACCCCGAATGACTGGCCAGCTGTACCATGAAGTTCAATCACCACTGGATCTGCTGCCATACCTTGATTACCGTGCTTATCAGCAATATAACCAGAAAGCATTGCGCCAACAGATCTATCGGTATTACATATACGACTCACTAATGAAATGCCGCTTGAATTATCAATTGCCTCTTTTGCCTTGCCTAGCAAGCTCTCATTTAACTCACCTAAATAGTGCGAGCTATTTGGTGCACTGCAAAACAGTGTTTCACCCGTTGGGTTGTTCGGCTGAGCGATAACCGCTGATAAATCTATTTTTTGCTGTTTGGCTGTTTTGCCTTCAATGGCTTCGAGTAAATCTAAGCGACCAATCAAATCGGTTAGGTTTGCAACACCTAAACTTGCCATAATTTCACGAGCTTCTTGAGCTATAAACTTAAAGTAGTTCATCGCCATTTCTGGTAAGCCGTGATAATGCTTTTGGCGCAGTGTATCGTCTTGGGTTGCCACACCAGTAGCACAGTTATTTAAGTGACAAATTCGTAAGTATTTACAGCCTAACGCCACCATAGGTCCGGTACCAAAACCAAAACTTTCAGCGCCTAAAATAGCTGCTTTGATGATATCAAGACCGGTTTTTAAACCACCATCTGTTTGCAGGCGGATACGATGACGAAGGCCGTTTTCTACTAATGCTTGTTGCGTTTCAGCAAGGCCAAGCTCCCATGGGCTGCCAGCATATTTAACCGAGGTTAAGGGGCTTGCACCTGTGCCACCATCGTAGCCTGAAATAGTAATTAAATCGGCATACGCTTTTGCAACACCGGTTGCAATTGTGCCAACGCCCGGTTCAGACACCAGTTTTACTGAAATCAGTGCATTCGGGTTTACTTGTTTTAAATCAAAAATCAGCTGGGCTAAATCTTCAATAGAGTAAATATCATGATGCGGTGGCGGTGAAATTAGTGTCACGCCTGGTACCGAGTAACGAAGCTTGGCAATATAGGGCGTTACTTTTTCACCTGGTAACTGCCCGCCTTCGCCCGGCTTAGCGCCTTGAGCCACTTTTATTTGAATGACATCCGCACTGCGTAAATAATGAGGTGTTACACCAAATCGACCTGAGGCCACTTGTTTAATCCGTGAATTTTTTTCTGTACCGTAACGAAGTTTATCTTCGCCACCTTCGCCAGAATTTGAGCAACCACCTAAACGGTTCATAGCAATGGCTAGTGCTTCATGCGCCTCTGGTGATAATGCACCAATACTCATCGCTGCAGAATCAAAACGTTTATAAAGCTCAGCGGCAGGCTCTACCTCATCAATGCTTATACCCTTTTCTGGCAGTTTTAAAGCCAACATATCGCGCAAAGTCGCGACTGGACGGTGATTAACTAGCTTTGCGTATTCGCTGTAATCACTATACTCGCCGCTACGTACTGCTTTTTGTAACGTTTGAATCACATCAGGGTTGTAAGCATGATACTCGCCGCCGTGAACGTATTTAAATAAACCGCCATGGCTTAATAATTTACGTTTACTAAGCGCCAGTTTATGCAAGCTTTGCTGATCGTCATCGAAGTCGCTAAAACACGCCCCTTTTATGCGACTTGCAACGCCCTTAAAACACATCTCAACAATCGCGTCCGATAAGCCAACCGCTTCAAACAACATCGAACAACGATATGAAGCCACGGTGCTAATACCCATTTTCGACATGATTTTGTACAAGCCTTTATTAATTGCTTGACGATAAGCCAGTGTCACTTCGCAGTATGACTTATTAATTACCTTACTATCGCTCATGGCCACAAGTGACTCATACGCTAAATACGGGTAGATTGCGGTTGCACCAAAGCCAAGTAGAACCGCAAATTGATGCGCGTCACGAACGCTGCCGGTTTCAATAATGATGTTAGACTCACAGCGTAAGTTATTATCTACCAAGCGTTTTTGTACCGCACCCACCGCCATAGCTGCAGGAATAGGTAATTGATTGTCATCAAAGTTACGATCCGTTAATACCAGCATAATGCAGCCAGATGCGGCTTTTGCTTGTGCTTCATCACAGATGCGCTTAACCGCATTCTCAAGGCCTTCTTCTACGGTGTAAGTAATATCAATCTTACAATAGCTGTAGTGCGCTTCATCGGCGTTAAGTAGCTGCTGCATATCAGCGTACATTAAAATAGGCGTATCAAATTGCAGGCGTTTAGCGTGCCCTGTTGTTTCATTAAATACGTTTTGCTCACTACCAATACACGTTGCCAACGACATTACATGGTTTTCACGTAACGGATCAATTGGCGGATTAGTAACCTGAGCAAACTTTTGACGGAAATAATCATAAAGTGAACGGTGCCCTTCGCTTAGGACGGCAAACGGCGTATCGTCACCCATTGAGCCAGTGGCTTCTTGCCCATTTTCACCCATGACACGAATGACGCTGTCTAGCTCTTCATTAGTATAGCCAAACATCTTTTGGTATTTGACTAGAGTTGCATCATCGAATGAGCGATTACCTGCATCTTGCTCAGTCAGTGCTTCAAAAGGTGTTAAGCGTTTAACGTTTTCTTCTAACCACGATTTATAAGGGTGGCGTGATTTTAAGTCTTGGTCAATTTCATCTGAATGCCAAATTTTTCCGAGTTTGGTATCAATAACCAGTAGCTCGCCTGGGCCAACACGTCCTTTTTCTACCACCTCGTCAGCGGTGTAATCCCAAATTCCCACCTCAGAAGCTAAAGTAATAAAACCATCTTGAGTAATAATATAACGCGCTGGACGTAAACCATTTCGGTCTAGGTTACAGGCTGCAAAGCGCCCATCAGACATAACAATGCCTGCAGGGCCATCCCACGGTTCCATATGCATAGAATTAAAATCATAGAACGCACGTAAGTCGTCATCCATAGCTCGATTTTTTTGCCATGCTGGCGGCACTAGCATGCGCATCGCACGGAATAAATCCATACCACCAGCTAAAAATAGCTCCAGCATATTATCGAGGCTAGATGAGTCAGACCCTGTCTCATTAACAAACGGCGCTGCGCTTTGTAAATCAGGAATAAGTGGCGAAGCAAATTTATAAGAACGGGCACGTGCCCATTGGCGATTACCTTCAATAGTATTAATTTCACCATTGTGCGCTAAATAACGAAATGGTTGCGCTAAAGGCCAGCGAGGCTGTGTGTTTGTAGAGAAGCGTTGATGAAAAACACAAATAGCACTGGTCATGCGAATATCCGCAAGATCAAGGTAAAAATTAGGCAAGTCAGCAGGCATCATTAAGCCTTTATATATTGTGACTAGCCCAGATAAACTCGCAATATAAAATGATTCATCGTCCATTAGGCGCTTTTCTGCACGACGACGTGCAACATACAAGCGGCGTTCTAAATCTTTAGAACGCCAACCTTCTGGCGCACTAATAAAAATTTGTTCAAAACCTGGCAATTGTTTTAGAGCAATAGGTCCTAACATTGATGGATCAGTTGGAACCACACGCCAGCCCAAAATATTTAGCGTTTCTTTTTCTAGTTCTTCGCTTAAAACATCTTTGGCTGCTTGTGCTAGTACCGGATCAGCATTGAGGAAAATCATCCCAACGGCGTAATTTTTACCTAAATGCCAATTATTCTCGGCAGCAATAGCCCGAAAGAAGCTGTCTGGTTTTTGTAATAACAAGCCACAACCATCACCCGTTTTACCATCAGCAGAAATACCACCGCGGTGCTGCATGCGATCTAAACCGGTGATCGCCGTACGAATGAGTCGGTGACTCGCTTGGTTATTAACTTGGGCTATTAAGCCAAAGCCACAATTATCTTTTTCTAGTTTTGAGTCATATAACATGGACCCCTCCCCTTGCTGCGCTGTTAACGTTGATGAACGGCTCGACGATTTGCTAACAGACGAACAAAATTAGCGTTATTCCACCCTTGAGTCAATATTTTTATGAATACATATTCATTATATTGAATATATTTCAACTTAATTAAAAATCATAAAATAATGCCAACCATTAACATTTGCATAGATATCGAATCGAAAAATAGATTGACACCGGTGTTATTTTTAAAAACTTGTAAACAAAAAGCATGCACGACTAGCAGTTTACGTAAACGTAAGGTGAGCCAAAAATGAATAACTATTCATTAGGTGCTATTTCCTCTTTTGTGCTGTATTAGTAATTCATCTGAACACGACATTTAATTACAGCGGCTTCTATTAGCGCATAGTTTATTCAATAGATTTAAACGCTCCCCTCATGTTATGCATTAATTAACAACTTGCTTTGCTTTACGTTGAGGTAACCTCATCCCATAGACAAATCAAAAAAGTGCCCGCAGCGGACACTTTTTATGTCCGCGGACATGTAAAACAAAAAGGATAAAATTAAAAACCGAATAAATTCAATAAGATAAAAAATGGCATGCTATTCGATTACAGCATAACTATATAAATTTTGAGGATGTTCGAATGTTTACTATTGGCTTATTTTTAATTTCACTGATCAGTATTTGCTTTGCCAACGGTGTGATTTGTTATTTTAATAAGCATTAGCGTTAAAGCTGCCAGGTAATAAAAGACAGCCAACATAAAATACTCAAGTTATAAAAACTAACCTTTGTAATAAAAGCTGAACCCTGCTTGTTATTTTTATCGACTTAAATGCTTTATACGAATGGCTTGTAATTAAAATCAAAGTGGAGGTGTTAATTGTGTTAATTGATAAAGTAAGCATACAAATTAGGACTCTTGCTAACTAGCAGTTTACCTTTGATATTGCTGATGATGAGACGTTTTTATAAAATATTATTCGAGCAGCTCACTAGATTAAACTCCGGTTTATCTTTAAAGAGAGTTTATTTAGGGCTTTAGAGAATGAGTTTATGCATTCAAAAATTAGAAGCTTAAATACAAAAAAAGCTGCAAATTGCAGCTTTTTTTAACCTAAACGCTTATTCAGCGTCTGCAGGTTTATGCTTTGCAGCTGTTTCAGTGATCAACGGTTGTAATTCACCACGTTGAAACATCTCAATGATAATGTCACAGCCACCAATTAACTCACCTTCAACCCAAAGTTGTGGGAAAGTAGGCCAGTTAGCGTAAGCAGGAAGCTCCGCACGAATGTCTGGATTAAGTAAAATATCTACATAAGCAAACGGTTCACCACACGACATTAACGCTTGTGATGCTTGTGAAGAAAAACCACAATTAGGCAGTTTTGGTGATCCTTTCATGTATAAGATGATTGGGTTTTCAGCAATTTGCTGTTTAATTTTATCGATGGTTTCCATTTACAACCTCAAAATGACGATAGCGAACACATTAGGCCTTGAAAAAGTTTCACTGTGGCCTCAGATATATAGATTAAAATAGGCAATTAAAGCCTCAATCTTAAATAGCTTTAGCAATAGCATTGCTGTTTGCTAAAACTTGAGTAAAATACTCAACAATTATAGTAACACTATATTCCTGTTTGGTATAGATAAGTGCCCTGTTTGTGCAGGCATTACGTATTACTAAATAGACTATCAACCAAAAGAAGATGGAGATAAAAAATGGCATTTGAACTACCGTCACTACCGTATGCAATTGATGCACTTGAGCCACATATTTCACAAGAAACGTTAGAGTTTCACCATGGTAAACACCACAACACTTATGTGACTAAACTTAACGGTTTAATTCCAGGCACTGAGTTTGAAGGTAAATCACTTGAAGAAATCGTTTGTTCTTCAGAAGGCGGTGTTTTCAACAACGCTGCTCAAATCTGGAACCACACTTTCTACTGGAACAGCCTATCTCCAAATGGCGGTGGCGCTCCAACAGGTGCAGTTGCTGATGCAATTAACGCGAAATGGGGCTCATTTGACGCATTTAAAGACGCGTTAAACGACAAAGCAGTAAATAACTTTGGTTCAAGCTGGACTTGGTTAGTTAAACTAGCTGATGGTTCACTAGACATCGTTAATACATCTAACGCTGCAACACCGTTAACAGATGCAGGTGTTACTCCAATCCTAACTGTGGATTTATGGGAACACGCATACTACATTGATTACCGTAACGTGCGTCCAGATTACCTTAAAGGTTTCTGGTCACTTGTTAACTGGGAATTCGCGAACGCTAACTTCGCATAATTAGTTTAATACTAGTTTTTAAAAAAGACGCTTAGGCGTCTTTTTTTATGCCTACAATTTGCATTAATCGCGTTTATACGTAGGTTGTTTTATAAAAGCGCATCATGATCATTTTTCATATAAATTTTTAATTTTATTGCACAATAAATTAAATTCGTGACTAGACTTTAAATAGTGAATACATTTTCCAAGTAGGTTTCGGAGGTCATTATGACTATTTTTGATCACTACCAAGCGCGTTATGAATCAACACAAGAAGAAGAGTACAGTGTTGCTGAATTTCTAGAAATTTGTAAAACCGATAAGTCTGCTTATGCCAGTGCACCTGAACGATTACTGATGGCCATTGGCGAGCCTAAAATGGTAGATACTGCTACCGATACTCGCTTAAGTCGCTTATTTTCGAACCGTGTTGTTGCACGTTACCCCGCATTTGCCGATTTTTATGGCATGGAAGACGCTATTGAACAAATTGTGTCTTATTTAAAACATGCTGCGCAAGGCTTAGAAGAGTGTAAACAAGTGCTTTATTTACTTGGCCCTGTTGGTGGCGGTAAGTCATCGATTGCTGAAAAATTAAAGTATTTAATGCAACAAGTGCCTATATACTCAATTAAAGGCTCTCCTGTTAATGACCATCCATTGGCATTATTTGACCCCATTGAAGATGCAAACCTGCTCGAAAAAGAATACGGAATTAAGTCTCGCTACCTGAAAACGGTAATGTCGCCATGGGCTGCAAAACGCTTACAAGAATTCAACGGTGATATTAGTCAGTTTAGAGTGGTAAAACGCTTCCCATCAATTTTAAATCAAGTGGCAATTGCCAAAACAGAACCTGGTGACGAAAACAACCAAGATATTTCTGCTCTTGTAGGTAAAGTAGATATTCGCCAGCTAGAACATTTTGCACAAAATGATCCTGATGCGTATGCCTATTCTGGCGCATTATGTTTGGCTAATCAGGGCTTAATGGAATTTGTGGAGATGTTTAAAGCACCGATAAAAGTGTTACATCCGCTTTTAACAGCTACCCAAGAAGGCAACTATAATGGCACAGAAGGCATAAGTGCCTTGCCATTTAGCGGCATGATACTCGCCCACTCCAACGAGTCAGAATGGCAAACTTTTAAAAACAATAAAAATAACGAAGCTTTTTTAGATCGTGTCTATATTGTTAAAGTCCCATATTGCTTAAGAGTAACTGAGGAAATTAAAATTTACGATAAGCTGATTGAGCACAGTGAATTATACAACGCTCCATGTGCGCCAGGAACACTTAAAATTTTAGCGCAGTTTACCACCCTATCACGATTAAAAGAGCCAGAGAATTCTAGCATTTACTCTAAAATGCGGGTCTACGATGGTGAAACACTCAAGGACACCGATCCAAAAGCTAAGTCATATCAAGAGTACCGCGATTACGCTGGTGTTGATGAAGGCATGACGGGTCTTTCGACACGTTTTGCGTTTAAGATTTTATCGCGCGTATTCAACTTTGACACCACCGAAGTGGCCGCCAACCCTGTACATTTGTTTTATGTGCTTGAGCAACAAATTGAACGTGAACAATTTAGCGCTGAGGTTGAAGAGCGCTATTTAAGCTTTTTAAAAGGCTATTTAATCCCACAATATGTTGAGTATATAGGTAAAGAGCTTCAAACCGCCTATCTAGAGTCATACTCAGAATACGGACAAAATATATTTGATCGCTATGTAATTTATGCTGATTTTTGGATTCAAGATCAAGAATACCGAGATCCTGATACCGGCCAACTATTTGACCGTGATGCGCTTAATGCTGAGCTCGAAAAAATTGAGAAACCTGCGGGCATCTCTAATCCTAAAGACTTTAGGAATGAGATTGTTAACTTTGTACTGCGTGCTCGCGCTCACAATAATGGTAAAAATCCGCTGTGGACGAGTTATGAAAAACTACGCACTGTTATTGAGAAAAAAATGTTCTCAAACACAGAGGACTTACTCCCAGTCATTTCATTTAATGCTAAAACGTCAGCTGAAGATCAGCAAAAGCATGAGGACTTTGTTAACCGTATGGTTGAAAAAGGCTATACCCAAAAACAAGTGCGCTTACTATCTGAGTGGTATTTACGGGTTAGAAAATCGCAATAACCTTCATAATTGCAGTTTTTAGGAGGTCATTATGGCGCATTTTATCGACAGGCGTTTAAATGGCAAAAATAAAAGTACGGTTAATCGCCAGCGTTTTATAAGGCGTTATAAAAAGCAAATTAAAGAAGCGGTGTCTGATGCGATAAACAAACGCAGCGTCACCGACTCAAGCTCTGGGGAGAGTATATCTATTCCGCAGCGTGATATTAGTGAGCCTACTTTTCATCAAGGCAAAGGTGGAAATAGAGAGCAAATACATCCAGGTAACGATCAGTTCTCTACTGGGGATAAAATAGAGCGACCTAAAGGTGGACAAGGCGGTGGTGCGGGCGAAGGCGAAGCGAGTGACTCTGGCGAAGGCCAAGATGATTTTGTTTTCTCTATTTCTAAAGATGAATACCTTGATTTGTTATTTGAAGACTTAGCGCTTCCTAATTTACAAGAGAACCAGCTCGATAAGCTCGTACAGATGAAAACGCATCGTGCTGGGTTTTGTAGTGATGGTATGCCTAGTAATATTGATGTTGTTCGATCGTTACAAGGCTCTTTAGCTCGTCGCATTGCGATGACGGCAGGTAAAAAACGCCGTCTTAGTGAGCTTGAAGGACAACTCGCATTGCTACTTGAGCAACCGCACTGCGACAAAGCTGCCGTGGCATTATTGCAAAAAGAAATCGACATACTCAAACAGCAAATTAAAACGGTGCCGTTTATTGATAACTATGATTTACGTTTTCGTAACTACAATAAGCAGCCGCACCCAACCAGTAAAGCGGTGATGTTTTGTATTATGGATGTATCTGGTTCAATGGATCAGGCCACCAAAGATATGGCTAAACGCTTTTATATTTTGCTTTATCAGTTTTTAACTCGCAGTTATAAAGACATTGAGGTTGTATACATTCGCCACCATACCCAAGCAAAAGAAGTTGATGAACAGGAATTTTTTTACTCTCAAGAAACAGGCGGTACTATCGTTTCAAGTGCACTTAAGCTGATGAACGAAATAATAGCAGAGCGCTATAATGCTGATGAATGGAATATATACGCCGCGCAGGCATCCGATGGCGATAATTGGGCAGATGACACCCCACAATGCGGGCATATTTTGCGAAACAAACTATTAAGCGCAGTGCGATATTTTGCTTATATAGAAATTACCACCCGCGCCCATCAGAGCTTATGGCGCGAGTATCAAAACATTAGTCAAACTCACAGTAATTTTGCCATCCAACATATACAAGGTGTTGAAGACATTTACCCTATATTTAGGGAGCTATTTAAAAAAGGCCGTCAACAGCAAGGGGCTGCATAGCCAAAGCGAGGTAGCAATATGAATAATAAGCGAATGAGTGATGGACCAGATTGGACCTTTGAATTACTTCAGCAATACCAAGACGAAATTGCGCGTGTTGCTGAGCATTACAAGCTAGATACCTACCCTAACCAAATTGAGGTGATCACCGCAGAGCAAATGATGGATGCTTATTCAAGCGTAGGCATGCCGATTGGTTATACTCACTGGTCTTATGGTAAAAAGTTTATTCAAACAGAGCAAAATTATAAACGCGGTCAAATGGGGCTTGCGTATGAAATTGTAATTAACTCAGACCCCTGTATTGCCTATTTAATGGAAGAAAATACTCTGCCGATGCAGGCGCTTGTGATGGCGCATGCGTGCTACGGACATAACTCTTTTTTTAAGGGGAATTATTTATTTAAAACCTGGACTGATGCGGGCTCAATAATTGATTATTTGTTGTTTGCTAAAAACTATATTAGCCGCTGTGAAGAAAAATACGGTATTTCTGAAGTAGAAAGCATACTTGACTCTTGCCATGCGTTAATGAGTTATGGTGTTGACAGATACAAACGTCCGCAGCGAATTTCGTTATTTGAAGAACAAAAACGTCAACAAGAACGTGCTGAGTACTTACAATCACAAGTTAATGAGCTGTGGCGTACTATTCCCTCTCAGCAGCAAGAATCAAAAAAACGTGAGCGCCACTTTCCGCAAGAACCGCAGGAAAACATTCTGTATTTTATTGAAAAAAATGCCCCTTTACTTGAGTCATGGCAGCGAGAAATTGTACGTATCGTGCGAAAAATATCGCAGTACTTTTATCCGCAAAAACAAACACAGGTTATGAATGAAGGTTGGGCCACTTTTTGGCATTACACTATTTTGAACCACTTATATGATGAGGGAAAACTAACCGATTCATTTATGTTAGAGTTTTTACAAAGCCATACTAATGTTGTGTACCAACCTCCCTACAATAGCGATTATTATTCTGGCATAAACCCTTATGCGCTGGGTTTTAATATGATGGTAGATATACGTCGTATTTGCGAAAACCCAACTGAAGAAGACAAACGCTGGTTTCCTGAACATGCTGGCAGTGACTGGCTAGAGACCCTGCACTTTGCAATGCAAAACTTCAAAGATGAGAGTTTTATTAGCCAATTTTTATCACCTAAATTAATTAGAGACTTTAAATTGTTCACTATCGTCGACCACACCAGCAACCCACATTTAGAAATAGGCGCTATTCACGACGATAATGGCTACAAAGCGGTTAGAGAAGCGCTTTCTGCACAATATAACCTTAGTAATCATGAACCTAACATACAAGTTTACGATGTTGACTTACGAGGCGATCGCTCATTAACTCTACGATATATCCCTCATAATGCCATTCCACTGGCCAACTCCCATGGGGAGGTATTAAAACACCTTTACAGGCTATGGGGCTTTAAGGTAAAACTGGAACAGGAGTCAAATTCTGGCGAGATTTCAACCATTGGTCAATGCCCAATCGATGATTCACGCCATACAATAGAGTAAAAATAATGGATAGAAAAAAGCTGCTTGTACTAATTGATTCGGTTGAATTTGCAAAAACCTCTTTGCAACATGCGAAACAAAAGGCACTTCAAGGCGATAAGCATATTGATATTGTTGCCTTTAGCTTTGAAGAAACCAGTAACATTTTATTCTCTCTGTCACCAGAACAATTACTTGCGCTGCAAGATAAATGCCTTTCATCATTAAGAGCACAGTTGGAGCCACTCATTGCAGCGGAACTAGCCGGGTGCAGTTATACCTTTCAAACCGCATGGCATGAAGCCCCAGAACAATGGCTTAACGAAGATATTGACACCGATGATTATGAAATGGTGATAAAAACTCGCCATATCGATAGCGATAGCCAATTTAGCGAGCTTGATTGGCAACTTATTCGCTTTACACCCATCGCACTGTATCTGGCAGCAGATAACAAATGGCGCAAACATACCAACATACTCGCCGCACTTGATTTAGCCAGCGAAAAGCCTGCAAAACATAAACTTAATCAATCGATTGTTAAATATGGACTAGCGTATGCAGAGCGAACAGGTTGTGAATTTTATGCAGGCTACACTGTCTATATTTCCCCAATATTAAGAGATTTAGGCTTAGTTTTTTCTGAGGAACAGCTAGTAAACGCGTTTGAGAAACTACCGAAATCACAGCAAAATCTAATTACTGATAATAATTTACGCGATAAGCTTCACATTAAAGCAGGGTTACCCGAGCAGGTGATCCCAAGCTTAGCGGCTAAGTTTAATGCTGATTTAGTGATTATAGGTTCTGTAGGAAATGTTGGGATTAAAGCAAAGCTGATTGGTAATACTGCAGAGAAAATAATGCGTTTACTCAAAACTGATTTACTAATTTTACCTCCCAATTAAAAAATGATGCTTATGCATCATTTTTTATATCAGCGTATACCGACACTCTATTTCGTCCATTTTCTTTTGAGTGATAAAGTGCTTTATCTGCAGCTTCAATCCAACGTTCATGATCTTTAAATTCGTTGTCAAAGCAAGCAATACCCACACTAATAGCCATATGTACTGTATGCTCTTTGTATTTAGCGGGTGAGGTTTCAATTAATTGGCGTAAGCGCTCAGCAAATACAATCGCCCCTTGTTTATCGGTATCTAACAAAGTAACAACAAACTCTTCACCACCGTAGCGCCCAGCAATATCTGTTTCACGCAATGCAGTTCTCAGTAAACTCGCTATATGACGAAGTGCTTCATCTCCTGCACTGTGGCCAAAGTCATCGTTTACCTTTTTAAAGTGATCAATATCAAAAATTAATAACGAACAACAGCCTTCACTGCGCTTAGTACGTAAAAATTCTTGGTGCAACAAATGCTCCCAATGTCCTCGGTTTGCAAGCTGGGTAAGGCTGTCGGTTTGACTAACTCGCTCTAATTTTTTGTTTAACTCTTCAAGCTCTTTTTTGTTCACCGCAATATCAGTCACGTCGTAGAGAATAATGCAAATATGCGCCACTTCGCCTCGCGTGTCGGTCAGCGGGATAAATGTTGCGTTTTGATACATGTAATCTGCTTTACCAGTAATAGGTCGATAGTTTTTAAAGCGAAAAATATACGGCTGTTGTTCCCAAATAGTAAATGAGCGATTTTTTAATACAAACACGGATTCTGCTTTACTCTTGAACCATTTTTCATCAATGGCTGGGAATAGATCAAACAAGTCTTTATCTTTTACAGCACTGGGTAACAGCCCTGAATGATTTTCCATAAAGCCATTCCATACGCACACCTTGTAGTCTCTATCAAGCACTACAAGGCCTACATCAACCGTATTAAACATGTCCATTAACCAATGGATTTCATTTAAATCTAAATCAGCAGGCATAAATATTTAATCTTCCAGCAGATAGGCAACTTTATATTTTAAAGTTTTGAGTGAATCTTCAGTAAAGAGCAACATTAAATCACAACTAATATCATGATTTTCAATACCGTAACTAATTTCTATGGCGAGTGTTCGCTGCCAACGATCTTTATTTGATTTTACCAGCTCTGACACGTCACGATGCTGCCCCAATACAATTGGGTGGCCTTGAGAGAAAGTCATATCAAGCTGCTTTGAAAAACCAGTTAAAATAGCACCTATCAGAATATTACTAATATCCATTAACAGCTCTAACTCAACCTTATCGTTAAGTTCACCGTCGTAATTCATTAAAGATGCAATTTCTTTAAAACTAGAGTCGTTTAGTAGCAGTAGCGCCTCACCAGAGACACCGCCCCCAATAAAACCTTGGCAGATGCCCGATGTAGTGCTGCTGTTGTCAACTGAACGCAACGCCATATCGAGTTCGCTAACTTCTAAAACATTTACATTAGGTATAGGTAATTTAACGAACACATTGAGCAGTCTTGCAAGTAGGTCTCCCGCTTGCCCCATAGCAACATTAGTGAGTTCTTGGTAGACGTCACGTACATCAGGGTCAACTTGCTCACCAAGCGCATTGGAGAGCCGCTCTCGTAACGCTTTATCTTTAATACCATGGTGTTCAATGATGGCGGCGAGCTTTTCGGAGGAACATGGCTTTTGAATAAAATCTATTGCGCCAAGTTCAAGTACACGTTGATGCGCACTCGGTTGAATGTCGCCAGATACCACTACAGTTAATACATTGAGTCCCTGCTCTTTCATGGCCGTTAACACTTCATAACCATCCATTTCTGGCATATTTAAGTCAAGGAAAAGAATTTCAGGGGGAGATTTAGTGAGCTGTTTTATGCAGTCGACACCATCATATGCAAATTCAACTTTTATATCCCAATCATCGGGTAAGGAGCGAGCCAACTGACGTCGTGCTAATTTTGAATCATCACATATTAAAACCGATGTTGACATACAATCTCACTATTTTAAAACGGGGTGTAATTTTAAGCGTATAAAACAAGCCACAGATACATAAAACAATACCTATTTCTTATATATAGTAATCAATGTATTGCTTATTTACAATTTTAGGCAAAATAAAGCTAGGATTATTCTGCTTGGTTACTTATCTACATTATAATACACTCACAACTATTACGTTAATTTAAAAGGAAAAAATTCCATGCGTCGTACATTAGCTTTTGCATTAAGCCTATTTTGCTGTGCCAGTTTTGCCGCAGACTTACCAGAAAATACACTCGATGCAGGAAAAGTAACCGCACAAGGTAAGCCAGTGACATTATTAGGTAAAGGCCTTATCGTTGGTGAAGATGCCCCTAATTTTAAAGTAGTTAATGACAGTTTTACTGCAGTTACGTTAGAAGATTATAAAGGTCAAGCAGTATTAATTAGTGTTGTTCCAAGCTTAGATACCGGTATTTGTAGCTTACAAACTAAGCACTTTAATGAAAAAGTCGCCCAGCAATTTCCTGGTGTAGCCATGCTCACCATTAGTGCCGATTTACCGTTTGCGCAAAAGCGTTTTTGTAAGGCCGAAAATATCGATAAAGTGACGACGCTTTCTGATTCTGTATGGCGTGATTTTGGCCAAAAGTATGGCTTAATAATTAAAGATATGGGCTTACTTACCCGCGCGGTGTTTATTTTAGATAAAAGCCATAAAGTTATTTATAAGCAATTAGTTAGTAGTTTATCAACTGAGCCTGAATACGATAGCGTTATTGAAAAGCTTAAAACGCTTTAAGGGTCGAATTTCGAATAATAAAAAAACCGCTATGAA
>NZ_BADW01000034.1:0-20443 GCF_000241165.1 Pseudoalteromonas sp. BSi20439 | reverse complement strand
TCCTTTCGGAGCTTTTTTATTTCACTAAACTACTTATTTATTTGCTAAGTAGTTAATAAGTGCGCTTACATCTTCTGGCGATGAAATACCTGACTCGCCACCTAAGTTAAGCTTATATTTACCATTAACAATAAATGTAGGAACGCCACGCAGTGCCCCTTTACCTTTAAAGTAATCTTGGTCGCGCTTCATTTTAGAGCTCAGTGTACGTACCGAGAAGCTTTCAAATAATTTATCAAATTTGTCGCCATCTACACCTTGCGCTAAAAACACATCTTTTACATCTGCAAGCTCATTAAAACGAGCACGCTTTGCGTGAATATGATCAAACATCGCTGAGATAATTTTATCTTTTTGCGGTAGTACCTCAGCAGTCGCTAATGCTTGGCTGATCATGGTTTGATGTTCAGGGTCACGTACACCCACGAAATCTACATGGCTTTTCTTGAACTTTACGTTTTTGTCTAGCTTAGGTTTTATCTCAGCAAGCAGTGGCTCCATGTTATTACATGCAGGACAGTAAAAAGAGAAAAACTCTTTTACTTCTGGCTTTCTGGTTGCACGATCAGAGACGACATCATAATGCACGCCCTCTTCGTAAGTGGCAGCAAAACTGGTTGCAGCTAAAGGGAGTAATACAGCAAGTAACCCTGCTTTAACTAATTTGATCATTATTATGGTGCTCCAAAAATTATAGTTTTAGTAAAAAGCTAATTAACTCATCAAGCTCTTGTTGGCTCTTGATTGTATTAATATTGATTTTATATTTGTCATTTACGATAAATGTAGGCACGCCAGTTAATGCGCCAAGTTCAGAATATTTATTCTGCTTATCTTGCATGGCACGTTCAGCTGCTATGATAGGCAAACTAGCAATATCGTTATCAAATGTGCTGTTATCAATTGCGTTAAGCTCCAATAACTTCTTAACGTCTTTAATTTCTGTTAATGGTGCACGCTGAATATGGATGCTTTTAAAAATTTGCGCTGTTACCGCTTCTGTTTGACCATGTTTTTTTGCAATTAAGTAAGCAAGGCTCAAGTTACTTTGTGCTTGTGGTGAAACGCCCCCTAAAAAGTTAACATGATTTTTTACAAACTCAGCCCCTTCAGGTAAGTTTTCTGCAATCCCTTTTGCTACCGGCTCAAACTTAAAACAGTGCGGGCAATAGAAAGAGAAGAATTCGGTTACATTTGGCGTTTTACTTTTCTCAACGTCAATCACAGTATATTGATTACCTGCTTCAAAGTTGGCAGCTAGTGCTGCGAAAGGTAAACATAGGATCAGTAAACTTAGTTTTAATTTTTTAAGCATGAATATCTCGTTATACTTCTTTTTTAAATAAAAATATTATGGCAATAATTTTAACGGGGCTTCTTGCAAAGCTGCAAGCTGTTCTTTAAGCGCTAAAATTTGTTGCTCCCAGTATTTGTCATCTGCAAACCATGAAAAGTTCCGTACAAAAGCTGGATCGCTCCAACGTTTTGCAACCCACCCCATGTAATGAATCATACGCATGGCGCGAAGCGGTTCGATCAGCTTCAGTTGTGAGTGATCAAAATCGCAAAACTCCTCATACGCATTCACTAAAGTGTCTAACTGTAACAGCTGTGTTTGTCGATCGCCACTGAGCATCATCCATAAATCTTGAATTGCTGGTCCTTGGCGGCTATCGTCTAAATCAACAAACATCAGTGCATCCCCAGCCCATAAAATATTACCAGCATGACAGTCTCCGTGTAAGCGTATACTGTCTACATTTTTATATTGCAGCTGCGCTTGGGCAATAACTAAATCTAAAATAGTGTAAAAAGAAGTCTCTAGCCCCATAGGGACTAAATTACTTTTTTGTAAATGAACTTTAGCTGTATGCAGGTATTCATCACAGGTAACAGTCGGTCTTTGAGTAAAGGGTTTTGTTTTCGCCACTTGGTGCATGCGACCAATTAAACGCCCAAGCACATCAAGCTGATCTAAATTATCGACTTCAAATAAACGCCCGCCTACACTTGGGAACAAAGTAAATAAATACCCTTGGTGTTCAAATAAGCTTTGCCCATTATGCTTTATTGGCGCAACCACTGGTACTTCTGCGGCTGCCAGTTCAAAGGCAAAATCATGCTCTTCTTGAATTTGCGCTTTGCTCCAGCGTTCAGGGCGATAAAACTTAACAACGTAACGTTTTCCACCCTCAGCTACAAATTGATATACTCGATTTTCGTAGCTATTTAGCGCTAACAACCCTGACTCAGCGTAAATATCAACGCTTTCTATAGCATCCAAAATAAGATCTGGGGTTAAGTCAATAAAGCTAAATTTACTCATATACTTCTTATATAAAAGAAAAGCGGGAATATCCCGCTTTTTGTTAATAACAGTGTTCGTTTTTTAATACAGACCCTTTATCGCGCTTTAAAAAAGTTGCTTGGCTGCGATATTTGGTTATCAGGCTCGTTTATTGGCGACAGTACAAAGTTAAACTCGGTCATTGGCGCTTTTAAATCATAAGGGTCCATGACTAATGATAGCGGTACATTATGCGATTCACCGGCATTTACTGTAAAGGTGGTATCGCCTATGTATTTATAGTTATCTAACCCTTTAACATCAATAGAGAATGTTTGCTCATATTGTGCTTTATTAATCACTTTTAAGGTGTAGGTATTTTCAACTAAGCCATTAAAATCGACACGATACAACTGATTACGGTCACGGATAATATCAAAGTCCATGGTTTTACGCATCGCTATATTAGCAACCAGTGCACCAGTAAGTAAGAGTAAAATAACACTGTAACCAATCAGCTTTGGACGCAGCGGATGGGTTTTATTCTCTGGTGTTTCTAAATTACGCTCAGTGGTATAAGAGATAAGCCCTCGAGGGTAATTCATTTTATCCATTACGCCGTCACAAGCATCAATACAAGCGCCACAATTTATACACTCATATTGCAGACCATTACGAATATCAATCCCGGTTGGGCAAACCTGCACACACAAGTTACAGTCAATACAGTCACCTAAACCCAACTCTTTAGGGTCTTGTTTACGCGAGCGTGGCCCGCGGTTTTCACCACGCGCTTCATCATAGCTGACAGTAAAGGTGTCTTTATCAAACATCGCTGACTGAAAGCGTGAATAGGGACATATATGTAAACACATTATTTCGCGCATCCAGCCCGCATTACCATAAGTACATATCGTAAATACAATGATACTAACTAAGGCATAACCGCCCACATTAAAGGTGACAAACTCAGGGATTAGTTCACGAATAGGCGTAAAGTAACCAACAAAAGTTAACGCAGTATATAAAGAAAATAATACCCAACTGGTGTGCTTTGCGGTTTTTCGCCAGAATTTATCAAAATCCATTGGCCGTTGATCTAACTTTTTACGTTGGTTAGCACTGCCCTCAAATTTTTCTTCAAACCAAATAAAAATGAAGGTCCATACTGTTTGCGGGCAGGTATAGCCACACCATACACGGCCATAAAAAGTAGTCACTAAAAATAGAGCAAATGCCGCAAGCATAAAAATAAATGCAAGAATAGTGAAATCTTGTGGCCACAAAGTTAAACCAAAAATATTAAACTTTTGCTCCATTAGCTCAAACAAAACAGCTTGCTGGCCATTAAAGTTTATCCATGGCAATAACATAAACGCTAGCATGCCTAAAAAGCCGATGCGTTGTCTTAATAATTGATGAAGCCCTGTAACCGCACGCACATAAATACGATTACGAGGGTTAAATCTATCTTCTTGACGGCTCAGATCAGGTTTTTGGATCTTAACCTCTGTTGGTATGTTTTTTACTTTAATTTGCTTATCCATTGAAGTTCCTCAACGCCGCTAGGAAATAAAAATTCAGCAATCTTTTAGTACTTTTCGCCTAAGTGTAGCAACTTACATGCTAAACATAATTCGCTTTAAGTAGTACTTGTGTACTTTCAGATATTTCAGAAATATCTAACTACTGTCCCTTATTATACGCATATTAGCTAAAATTACTGACTAGATTGCTAATAATTTATTCAACTTGTGACTTGCTTTTAAGGTGTATTTTATTACACTTGCCGGCTACTAAAGTGTTGTTTGGATCAAGGTTTGTATATTTATGAAGAAATTTTTTATACTAGTGGTCGTGATCCTAGCATTTTTTACCGTTGATCACCCCTTAGTAAAAGAGCCGCGCGAACGCTTGCTCGGTGATGGTATAGGCTTGTTAAGCAGCACAACTAAAGTAGACCGCTTTCCTGTAGCAACTATGACGAGAAACAAAGTGAATCAGCAACTAGCACTTTCTCGTTCTGAACAAGACTATGTTGCTAAAACATTTACTACGGATGAATCAGTCAAGTTATTTGAACTACGCTATTGTCGTCAAGGTGATCTAAACCTTTACTTTTACGAAGAACGATTACTTACTGTATGTCGAATTATCAAGGAATCATTAGCGCAGGCGAGAATAAAATAATGGATTTTTCTGGATTAAATAAAAAAGCGAGTAACTCATTTCATCAACACCGCACTATGCTTAAGCAATTGGCACAGGGTAAAACGTTAAAATGTGAACATTGTAAGGGCGTGTTAACCCTTAATTTAGCCACCAGCGAGCCTGGTAAAGGAGTAATACAGTGCAAACAAGGTTGCACTGATATTGAATTAGAAATTGGCGGTTAGGTTTAAGAACAAAGTTTAAGTGCTAGAAAACTTACTCTTCCCACCCTTCATCAGTATACAAGCCACTGTTAAGCGCTACAATTTCGATAAGTTCAGCAAAACCTAATGCAAAGTCGCCCATTAACTCGTACTGCTGCTCACATAAGTGTAATTCATCAATATTATTTTGCTGTGCAATTTGCGCAATAATTGGTTTATCGAGTGCAAAAAAACTGAGCGTCGCCTGTGCACTTTCAAGTGCTTGTTTATACTGACTATCAAGTTGCTCACTTGCTAGTAACTTATGAGTATATGCTTGGCTTGCTGTTAGAAATCCAGCAGACCACTGCTGGCAAAAGTCATATTCAAACTCATTAGGTAACTTATAACCCAGCTCAAATACTTGCTCACTCACTTGATGATGTAACGCCATAAATAAAAACAATATGTCTTCATCAAGGTCGTTTGCTGTATTAGGGAGGATATTCTCTAACCATTGGTGAACTTCTAATGGCTCAGGTGAACATATAACGCCAAATAAATAACCTTGGCTTTGGGTAAGGCTCATTGCGCTAGGCTGGGTAGTTAAAAACTCGCTGAGCAGCTTAGCGTGCTGCTCAGTAAACTGAGGTATTTGCATTAAAACTCTTTATATAAAATATTAAAATTTAAGTGGGTAACGACCTTGGTTATCTGGTCTGCCTAAAAACTTCACCGCATCATGAACTTCTTTAGGTAAAGTTAGATCAGGTTTAACATATCCCGCAACTTTAAAGTCAAAATTAGCCTTTAGTGTAGCATCTGCCTCTAGCCCTAATCTATTGTCTGGCTCGATTAGTATGGCAACATCACCCGACTTACAACTTAATTTACCACTGAGGTCACCAATATTGAACCAACCTGTTAAACCTTGTACATCAATATCAGGGCTGGCTATTTCACCTTGTAATGATTGACAATAAGGCGCACCCGAAACGTATTCATCGAGCTCTAAAATTACACGCCCTTTAGCTGTAACCGGTAACGGTAAATCAATTCGCTGCATTGCTCGCTCAACGGTTGAACGCACTACGGTATCAGTTATTTTAAGTTCATCATTTGCTAGTGAATAACTAATATCTGCATAACCGGATATATCACTGCGTTCACGAGGGTTACCAAAGCGTAAGTTAGTATTCACTTGAGCTTTAAATAACGACCAGCCAGATATATCCCAGCGCACATTATTTAATTGCTCGCCATCAAAGCGCAGCTGCATCACTTGCCCCTGCCATAGTGTGCCAACTGTTTGCCCTATTTCTAACTGCGGTGGTAAATACGGTTTAGCTAAATTTACAGCAACCGCAGCCGGTAATTTAATAACGCTAAAAACAATAAAGCTCATTAAAAAAACGATGGATAAAATTATTATTTTTTTCATTAACTACTTCTCTAATACTAAACGGCTTACGCGTACATAACCGGACTTATCATCTTGGCTTAAATCTAGGTTTTCTACACTTAAGCCATGCTGATTAACGAGCTCGTCAATCCATTGGATTAATAGATTAAACTCTACCGAGTCGAGCGTTAAACGAAGTGAATTATCATTAGGCTGCATTTTACTAATATTAATGCTGTAACGGCCGCGCGTATTATTAACTATTTGGCTGAGATTTTGGTTACTCACGGCTTGCGTTTTACCAGCTGCTTTGAGCTTAACAATACTCTCGTCTACCCAGGCTAACAATTCTTGCTGCTTTATTTGTGATTGCTCTGCTCGCTCTATCGCAGTATTTAAAGGCCTAAAAACCCCCATCACCAAAACAAAAATGATAAATACACCGCCTGCAACCATAATTAGTTGTTGCTCTTGCTCTTTTAATGAACGCCAATATTGCATGAACTGCTGCTTCATTGTGCACCTCGCAGTCTGATTTCACCGACGATAAAATCGCCATCATTATTTAACGAGCCCTGCTCAACTGTGACCCCTTGCTGCTCCAGGATGGCTTTAACCTTACCAAAGGTTTGAAAGTCTTTACCACGGGCTCGAATGCGCAATTCATTACGGCGTTTGTCAAAGCGTAATGTTTGTGGCGTAAACTCATTCACTTGCGAAAACACGCTAACCAACTTACTGGTTAAATCTAAAAAGCCTGCATCGCTAACACCTTGCACTTTATCCAATGCACCCTGTATTTGATTTTTAATTAAATGAGGACGCACTCGCGTGCCAGGAAAGGCTTTTTGATATCGCTCTACTACTTGTGATTTAGCTACCTCAAGTTGCGAATTCAGTTGATGTAATTCAACCGCTTTAATTGTCACACTCGATACCAAGGCAATCACACTGATAATGGCGGCACTTTTCCAGTAACCCCACCATAACGCTGTTTTCTTTTTAAGGGTGTAAGGTCCTTGACGCAAATTAAACTTAAGTTTATCAAGCTGCTTAGCAAATAATGCCAACGGTAACTCATAGTCACTTGTTTGCGGATATAAGTTAAGTGCTTCAGGAAACTGATCAGCAGGGCTGTAATGCTTGATATCTGGGTTGCCTAATGCTACTAAATACTCTTTTAGCCAACTGCTTTCAACCGCGCTAATATGCCAGTCACCTTGTTTAAAGAGCCACTGTTTATTAAGTTCGATGGCAGTAACACATGACTCTTCAGCGCCTGGCAATAGCAATGCATCCGGTACTATTTGATATGGGGTGAGTTGATGTTGTTCAAATACTTCTAACCAGTGCTCAAACCAATCACGGTTCGTTAGCGCAATCTTAATTGCATGCTGCTCATCAACCATAGTTGGCTCCCCAAGCGCGATATAAATGTCGTCTATATCGCATGCAAGATCTTCTTCGAGCATATAGGGCAATGCTTGCTCTAATTTACGGCTCCACTTTGTTGGCAGTGTCACCGTTTTTAATTGCACCTGGTCACATGGTAAAAGTACCACAAGCTCTCGGGTTAATGCTTTTTCAGTTAGTTCACTTAACTGATTGGCATTTTGTAGCTCGCCACTGGCTATTATTTCTTGTTCTTGTGGTGAGTATATTAACCAGTTAAGTAAATCTTGCTCGGTTTGACCCGTGCGGATCAACAGTATCTCTGTCACTGTACGCCTCCAAATTTTCGCGCCAGTATCGTTACCTCGCCATTGCTGGCATACAGTAATGTGGTCATCGAAAAACGCAAATCAACAAATTTTGCCTGCGTTTGTAATTTAAAATATTCACTTTTTAAACTAAAAAGCTTTTCTACTGCTTTGATATTTTTGCCGCCTTGTTGTTTAACAGACTCAAAAAACTCTTCAATATTATCAAAGCCATTTTCAGGTCGCGCTGCGATTACCGCTTGAGCACCCGAAACACTCAGTTCGTCTATTAGGCCACTGAGCAATAAAGCTTGCTCTTCAGTGACTGTATTAACATTAATTGAAAGTAACGTACTGCCTGGGATCACACAGACATAAGGCAACACCTTTTCCATCACTAAAGGGTTAAATCCTTTAATTAAACGCAGTTCAGATACTGAAGCAAATAGGCTATTTGCTGTCATATACGGAAACTGACGCGATAAATACTCGCCTTCTTCAGCTCCTGAGCGATACGTAATACTATTTTTATCTAACCAGTCAAAAACACTATCAGCCATACCTTCTTCAGACTCATCACTGGGTAAGTCTTCTATATTTTCTAATATGGCAAACAACGCTTTATGCGCAGGGTTCGTTTTATTAGTACTGTTTGGGTCAGGCTCAGCACCAAGCGCATTTAAGTTTAAACAGGCTTGTAAATCAGTTAACTGACCGCTTAACGTGCCGTTATCAACTGGATACTTAACATCACCTTGCTTTGCCCACGGCTGCGCTAAGGTGGTTTTTTCTGGATCGTCTTTTTTACTTTGAATTAAGCCTTTAATAGCTAATTCTTCAGCGCCATAAGCATACCATTTAGCCTGTTGCTGACTCTGCAAGTTAGTACTTCTTTGTACTTGTACCATTAAGTTCGCACTCATTTCTACGGCTAAAATAGCAGCCAGCGCGACAATAAATAACACAATAACTAACGCCGCGCCGCGTGATGTTTTTTGATTCATCAAGGCGTTCCTCGGCCATTTGGTTGCGATTGGTTAGTACCATCATTAACTGGTTTAGTTAACTCTTTACCGAGTCCTGGCACTAAAAAAACGCGCCTAATTGGTTCTGCGTTCATTTGCTTTAACGTTACAGCTACCGCTTTAGGTAACGCCTTAATTTGCCAGTTTTCTTGCCACTCTGCGTTACCATCTAAAAACTCAAATTTAAGCTCTTCTACGTCAGCTAAAACAACTTGGCTACGAGGCTCCATATTATCAAGTTGATCAACATAAATGCGATATACTCGTTCTAAGTTGTCATCAATTACTCGATAACCAACAGCTTGCAGCTCTGAGCGAGGAAGCAAATTAATGGGATTCATCCAACCATCACGCACAAAGGCAATGCCATCAAGCTGGCTTTCTAAAATGTAGCGCCCTGCAAGTAAGTAACTCTCTTGAAAATCCCCTGCTTCATTACGCACTTGGCGTTTAGTCATTTGGCTAAAGTCTTGATCCATTAGCCTGAAGGCTGTTTGTAACCCATTTAGCTCAGCAATTTTTTCATCTGATGCTTCTTTGGCACGCGTGGTGGTATCAAGTATTTGGTGGGTGGCCATAATAACAAACGCCAACACCCCTAGTGCCACCATCACTTCTAATAATGTAAAACCGCGCTGCTTCACTTATGGCTTACCTTTATTTAAGTAAGTACTTAACTCATAAATTGAATTTTCATACTTATCATCTGTAAACACATTAATAGTGACCTTTACAAAGCTTTTATCAGCAGTGGGCACAACATCTTGGCGCCAAAACCATTCAATCCCCGCCATCATCTCAGTGCCGCGGGTACCATTTTTACCTTGCCATTTTTCGCCTTTCGTTCGTTGTTCTACCAATACATTCTCGGCTACCCATGAGCCATACGTTTGTTCTTCAATGCTGGATAAGTGATGAATATGCTCACCGGTTGCTTGCATTGCAGCAATACCTGCCATGGCACAAATACTTAGCGCAACTAAGACTTCTAATAAGGTAAAGCCTTGGTATCTTTTCATTATTGGGGCTCTCGACGAAAATCTACTGGCGCTGCAAATTTACCTTCAATAAAATATACCGGCTCCGCCTGATCTTTTAACTCAAGCATGAGCTGAAATGCACTTACATCAGCAGAGGATAAAAGAAGTACTTGAGGAACTTTTAATTTTTTAAGTTCTAATAAACTGTCTTCATTATCGCCACTCATTAACTCACGCCAGTTAGATTGCTCTAATAAATTATCTTGCGCCCAAGGTAGGTCTTCTAAGTTAAGTGTTACTTTGAATTGCTGGTCAAACTCAATTGGTTTAAATAACTCTTCCCGTTCAAAGCTGATCCACTTTTCACCATCAAACACTAAAAATTCAAGCGTATTTTGATCAACTAACAAACCTAACTCTACTTGGTTAAGTACTGCAAATTCCGATGCAGCATTAATGGTGGTATGCAGCCTACCTGCTTGCTTATCTAGCTCTTCCTCAGCGCCGCCATCTAAGCTGTATACCACCATTTTGGTGGCAAAGGCGATGATCACCAATACCACTAAAATTTCTATTAAACTAAAACCATATTGCTTTGCACCTAGGTGCTTAAGGTTTACCTGCATGGTAAACCCCAATCAACTAAGTTTAAACGTATGATAAAGTTGATACCCATTACTGCTTATCTTCATCCCAGTTGCCAATATCATCATCGGTAGCTGGTTCGCCATCGGGTCCCATAGAAAAAATATCAAACTTACCAATCTCTCCAGGACTAATTAATTGGTAATTATTCCCCCACGGATCTTCTGGTAATTTGCTAATAAAGCCACCATCAGGGAAGCGCTTTGGAATAGGCTCAATACTGGTTTTTGTGACTAATGCCTCTAAGCCTTGCTCTGTACTTGGGTAGCTTTTATTTTTAAGCTTGTACAAACTCATAGCATCTTCTAACTGCTGAATATCTAAATGCGCTTTATCAATAGCTGCTTCTTCTTGCTGACCCATAATATTAGGTGCCACAATCGACATGATCATCCCGATGATAACCAGTACCACCATCACTTCTAATAAAGAAAAACCTGATTGTTTATTCACGTTATTACCTCGTTATTCTAAAAACACTAAGCAAAAATGATTTAAGTAAATCATTAATATAAAAAATAATTAAAGGCCAACAGCCTTATTCATTGCCATAATTGGCTGCAAAATTGCCATTACTATAAACAATACAATGACTGCCATGGAGGCAATCATTGCAGGTTCTAATAATTTTAATGACACATTGACCATACTTTCAAACTCGCGATCTTGATTGTTAGCGGCTCGCTCTAACATTTGCTCAAGTTCACCGGACTTTTCACCACTGGCTATCATATGCAGCATCATTGGTGGAAACAACTTAGTTTGCTGCAGTGAAGCACGCAGACTTGCTCCTTCACTTACTCTTTCTGCGGCATCAGCCACAGCTTGTTTGATTTTTTCGTTAACTAATACCCCACCAGAAATACGCATTCCTTCTAGTAGCGGTACTGAACTTGACGATAAAATACTTAAAGTACGAGCAAAGCGCGCTGTGTTAATTCCTCTAGCAACTTTACCTATGCCTGGCATATGTAATACTTTTGCATCCCACCAAAACCGTACCTTAGGTTTTTTAAGCGCATATTTGATTCCAACCGCGGTAGCGGTGATCACCAATAAACTTATAAACCAGTAATTTTGCACAAAATGACTACCCGCCATAACCCACTCGGTGGTCCAAGGTAAAACTTGTTTAGTTTTTTCGAACGTTTTTAATATTTTAGGTACCACAGTACCCAATAATACCGACACAATACCAATGGCAAACACCACCAAAATAATTGGATACACCATAGCCTGCGTAATTTGACTGCGCATATGTTGGCGCTGCTCAGTGTAATCAGCTAGTCTGTTGAGCACTTGATCTAAGTGACCTGACTTTTCACCTGCCGCCACCATAGCGCGGTACAAATCGTCAAAAACATGCGGAAATTCACTCATACCATCAGCCAGAGTATAACCTTCCACTACTTTCGATCGCACCGACATCAACATACGTTTTAGCCTTGGCTTTTCACACTGCTCAGCAACTGCCATTACCGCCCCCTCTACAGGTAGGGCAGACTGAATTAGGGTTGCAAGCTGACGAGTGATCAAAGCGAGATCGGCTGTTGATATGGTTGGTTTAAATAAAGAACCAAGTAAGGGAGCTTTTTGACCTTTAACTTGTTTGTCATCTTGCGCAGCAGGCACAACCTCAAACGGCGTGAGCTTTTGATCGCGCAGAAGCTGACGAACTTGCTTAGCTGTATCGGCTTCTAAAATACCTTTTTTTCTTTTCCCCGGCCATCTAATGCGCGGTATTCAAACGCCGCCATAGCTAGCCTTCCTCACGCGTTACGCGCAGCACTTCTTCAAGCGTTGTTTTACCAGCAAGCACACGGCTGCAACCATCTTGACGAATGCTTGAGCTATGCTTGCGAATGTATTTCTCTACGCTTTGCTCACCTTTACCGCTGTGGATCATTTCACGAATGGTTTCGTCGACAACTAATAACTCGTGAATACCAGTACGACCTCGGTAGCCATTAAAGTTACACTCTTCACACCCTACTGCGCGATAAATCGTCGGTGCATTGTCAAACGATACGCCGAGTAATTCACATTCACGCTCATCTGCAACGTGACCTTCTTTACAGCTATTACATAAAGTACGTACTAAGCGCTGGGATAATACCCCCAGTAATGAAGACGATAATAAAAATGGCTCAACGCCCATATCTTCCATACGGGTGATTGCACCTGAGGCTGTATTGGTATGTAACGTAGACATAACTAAGTGGCCAGTGAGTGATGCTTGCACACCAATTTGGGCTGTTTCTAAATCTCGTATTTCACCAACCATAACTACATCCGGATCTTGACGTAAAATAGCGCGCAGACCACGGGCAAAGGTCATATCAACCTTGGTATTAACCTGTGTTTGGCCAATGCCAGGAATTTCGTACTCAATTGGATCTTCAACCGTTAAAATATTGCGATCCCGCGAGTTAATTTGGCTCATACCTGCATAAAGCGTGGTACTTTTACCAGAGCCTGTAGGGCCTGTAACTAAAATTATACCGTGAGGCTTGCTAATTAAGTCGGCAAACAGCTCTCGGTTTCGAGCTGTCATACCTAAGTCTTCTAGATTTAAACGTGCATTGTTTTTATCAAGTAAACGCAGTACCACGCGCTCACCAAAGCTCGATGGCATAGTCGACACACGCACATCTACAGCGCGTCCTGCAATACGCAAACTAATACGACCATCTTGCGGTATACGTTTTTCTGCAATATCGAGTTTGGCCATTACTTTAATACGCGATACCAGTAAAGAGGCTAGTTTCCGATTAGGTTTTAAAACTTCTTTGAGTACGCCATCCACCCGAAAACGAATAACCAGCTCTTGCTCAAACGTTTCAATGTGGATATCAGAGGCGCCTTCTTTAATTGCCTCACTGAGCATGGCATTAATTAGTTTTATAATAGGTGCATCGTCGTCACCGGCAAGCAAGTCTTCAGTTTGAGGAAGCTCATCAGCTAGTGAGAATAAATCAACCTCATTACCAATATCTTCCATCATTTGCTGAGTTTCTGAACTATCACGTTGATACGATGCTTCTAGTAATAGCTCAAACTTATCATCTTCTAGTTGCTCAAGTGTAAAGCCATGTCCTGCAATACGGCGTACTTCTAGTAATACATCAACATCAAGCTCACCACGGTAATACACAATCTGGTTATCTTTATGCTTACTGAGTAACGCACCCACTCGTCTGGCATATGAAAACGGCAAACGCTTTGCAGGCAGCTCGACTAAATCCTCTTGAGCAAGCTGATCATCACTGTGAATAATTGGATGAACAACATCTTGATTAATATCTTCTATCGCATTAGTCATCGTTACGCTCTTGTGCATTTTGTTTGCGTAAATGCTCTTCGTACGTAGGTGGTAGCACTAGTTCGTCATTCCACTCGGGTAAAATAGGCGTGTCTGACATTGGCATTAAATTAATACCATCTTCACGTTTTTTAAATTGCTCACCGCGAATAAAGTTATATTTACTAAAGCTGAGTTTATTCATACTAACGCCATCGCGAATAATGGTTGGTCGAATAAACACGATAAGATTACGCTTACGTTTTGTTGTATTAGTTGACTTAAATAAGTGCCCTAAAATAGGAATGTCGCCTAGTAATGGCACTTTTGACACGCTTTCTTGCACATCTTCATCAATCAAGCCGCCTAATACCACCATACCGCCATCATCGGCCATTACGGTTGTTTTAATTGCGCGCTTATTCACTGAAATATCAACTGCCGTTGCACCACTAACACTAGAAACTTCTTGCTCTATGGTTAATTGCACCGCAGAACCATCATTAATTTGTGGTGTCACTTTAAGCTTTATACCCACCTCTTGACGCTCTACCGTTTGAAATGGATTTTCGTTGTTACTACCTGTCTGCGAACCTGTGATAATAGGTACTTCTTGACCAACCAAAATAGATGCTTCTTCGTTATCCATTGTAGTAATAGATGGAGTAGCTAGAATATTCGAATTAGTGTCGGTTGAAACCGCTTGAACAATTGCACCCCAGTCGTTTTTTATCACTCCCATAGCTAAACCATTAATACCACCAAGTAATGAGGCTAGTGGGCCGTAATCGCCTTTAGTAGTTTCATCAACCTTGGTTACCGTACCGCTTTCAGTACCTATTATATTTTTGGATACGGTAGTGTCACGAGCCTGCTCCGCAGCGACAGCTAACGCACCCACAGGTACTGTTGTACCATTGTTAAATTGTAGCATCCCACCTTGCTCTGAAATCCATTGCAGGCCAAAGTTAACGCCATCACCTTCCATCACTTCAATAATAATGGCTTCCACTAGTACTTGTGCGCGGCGAATATCCAAACGCTCAATCACTGACTCTAGTGAACGCATCGTATCTGGCTGAGCAGTGATCACGAGTGAGTTAGAATCTGGATGAGCTTCAATGCTAGTGTCGTTTCTATTACTGCTACGCGCATTGTTGGTTGCTCCGCCTTTTGAATCCTCTGCCAGCGATTTACTCACACCTTGGAGTACTTTGACTAAATCTTCTGCTTTTGCGTAGTTTAGGTAAAATACTTTAGTGTTACCTTGGCTTTCCAGTTCACCATCTAAACGCTTAATAAGCTCAATGGCGCGTGTACGTGCTTGGCCTTCACCACTAACAATCACACTATTAGTACGACCATCAGCTACCACTTTAGGAATTAAAAACTCAGGAACACTGCCCTTACCACTGTCTTTATAGATATTTTCAACCACTGAGACAACATCATCAGCCGTCGCGTACTTAAGCTTAACGATATCAACACGCTTATCACCCGCTTGGTCAACAGAGCGAATAATTTCGACTAAGCGATTAACAGATGCTGCGTGTCCTGTTAGCATCATCACGTTAGCGGCATTAAAGTTAGCAACATGCCCACCATCTTTTTGGTCACTAAACTGGCGAACCAAAGGGCCTAATTCTTGAACGCTGACATTTTTAACTCGCACAACCCGAGTGATCATCATATCGCCAGCTGCATCGCTGTCCGTTGTAATTAACGGTACATTGGATTTTTTAGCATCTGAGCTTTTTTCTATTTTTATTATGTTGTTATCCATTTCGACGGCTGAATAACCGTAAACTTCTAAAACATTTAAAAAGAACTGATAGTAAAGTGCCTCATCCATTAATTCGTAACTACGTACATTTACTTTGCCACGCACGTTAGGATCAATAATGATGGTTTTATTAAGGTTTTTGCCAACAATATTAATAAACTCATTAATATCTGTGCCCTTAAAGTTAGCAGCGTATTCAACAGCAGCAACCGACATAGAAAGACTTGCCGCTAAAAAAAGTGCTGCATACTTAGCTAACCCTTTTTTAATTTTTTTGAGGTGTAGCACCTGAACCATTATGTTAAAACTCCAAAGCTAAGTTATTGCAGACTAAATAGTACATCTATTTGCTCACCATCACGCTCTATTGTGATAGTTGCATCTGTACTGTTTCGCAGCTCATTCATTGCTGCCATTGCCTGTTTTAAATCTGTTAATTGATAACCGTTAATTGCCACGGCTAAATCGTTATTTTGTAATCCCATTTGTTTAAATAGTTCGGGCTCTTTACCTGGACTCAAACGATAACCTATAAGTTCCCCATCATTCATCGCTTGAGAAACACGTATATAATCAAATAGCTTACCAGGTTCTTCTAAAAGCTCTTCGCGAGTTTCTATTAATGCTTCTTTCACCTCAAGGTTGGCAGTGGCATCAATTTGTTCATCGCTTTGTGCTGAAGGCGCTAAAGGCCCCATTTCAGACTCATCTCGCGCAGCGAGTACCGGCATAGACACTGTTTTAGTAAAGTCGAGCCCATCAAGCATTAAGGTTTCAAAGCGACCGCTTACATCTAAAATCACACGGTCAGGGAGTATTTGCGATACTTTTGCACGCGTGCCTTGCACCACATCCTCAACTAAATAACTCGCTTGGCGACCTTGTGATTCAATAATAGCCATTCCCGCCTTATCATCATTACTCACAGCAACAATACCGGTTAAATTAATACTAAGACGCGTTTCAGGGGCATTATTAATGACTTTAGTTTGCGGAGCAGTATTGGTGTTTTTTGTTACATTTACTTTACCAAATAAAAATTGCTCAATAATCGAATCTACAGACTGGTTATTGCCACCCACAGCTTGGTTAGAATAGCTAATAGGGGCAAGAGGAGATGTTACTGGCTGCGGCCATAATAGCCACATCAGTTTTGATAATAAAAATGCAATATAAACAACAACTAAAACCATAACCATTGCGCTTAATTTCGCATGCGGTAAACGGTTTAATAACTGCTTAAATTGTTGAACGTGCTGTTCCATAGGTAGTGTTCTTATTTTAATTTATAACGAAATCACTCAGCCATAGTACCTTTTCATTTTTCATTCAACAAGCACGCTAATATTAAACTTTGTAAACAGATTGATTTATTTATTGTATTAGCTGTGAAATCAAGCAATAGCTACATGCGGTAACAGTTTCGTGATAATTTACCTAAGAAGTAAATTTACTAGGGATGTTTTATGACAAAGAAAACTAAACTCAATGACAGCTCAGAAAACGCGGACACACTTAAAGTGAGGTTAGACAAGTGGTTATGGGCAGCTCGATTTTATAAAACGCGCGCAATAGCTCGAGAAATGGTACAAGGCGGCAAAGTGCATTATAATAGCCAACGTAGTAAGGCCAGCAAAATAGTAGAAATTGGTGCAATTATAAAGCTAGCCCAAGGCGTTGATGAAAAAACCATCACAGTATTAAATATACTTGAAAAGCGCCAAAGCGCCCCCATTGCACAGACCATGTATCAAGAATCTGATGCTAGTATTGCTAAGCGTGAAGAAAATAGTATCGCACGCAAAAATAACAGTTTCTTTGCCCCGCATCCGGATAAAAAACCAGATAAAAAGCAAAGACGCGAACTTTTAAAAATGAAATCAAGTTAGGTATAGCCGCTCATGCAACAAGATTTACTTCACCGCTATTTATTTGACAACCTCGATGTTCGTGGCGAACTCGTACAAATAGACAACGCTTACAATGAAATGATTGCGAAACACAATTATCCAGAGCCCGTTAAAGCATTATTAGGTGAGCTGCTTGTTGCAACCTGTTTATTAACAGCAACGTTAAAGTTTGAAGGCGAGATTGCGGTTCAACTACAAGGTGATGGTCCCGTAAAATATGCAGTGATCAATGGTGACGATCAACAAAATATGCGTGGTATAGCGCGATTACAGCATGAAGTGACGGGCTCAACAGTTAAAGAGCTTATTGGCCAAGGCTACATGGTTATCACTATTACTCCCACTCAAGGTGAGCGTTACCAAGGGATAGTACCTTTAGAGCATGATACATTAAGTGAGTGTATAGAAAGTTACTTTGAGCAGTCTGAGCAATTAAAAACGCGTCTTTGGTTTGCAACCGACACCAAAGAAGGCAGTGCCAAAGCATGTGGGCTATTTTTACAAGTGCTACCTGTAGATAAACAAAAATCGATTGAAGATTTTGCTCACTTAGAAGCACTCAGTAATACTATTAAAGATGAAGAGCTACTAGAGCTTGATGCTAATACCATTTTAACGCGTCTTTATCACGAAGATAACCCACGCGTATTTGACCCTCAGCCAATTCAATTTAAATGTGGCTGTAACCGCGAAAAAACGATGACAGCTCTAGTTAATGTTGGTCAACAAGCGCTGTTGGATGATGTCGAAAAAAATGGTGAAATTAAAATTAGCTGTCATTACTGTTTAAAAGATTATGTGTTTAACGAGCAAGATATAAAAAGTATATTTAACTAATCTAGCTTTTTAACACACCATAAAATAGCCATAAATTTTTATGGCTTTTTTGTGCCCAAAAAATGACACCGGTATCACAAGCTGAGCATTTTTCATGACACCGGTATCATTGAAATTATTCATGTTTTTTCCTTAATTTATATGTTTTTACGGCGTTTATAAGCTCGAATATCCTTAATCCATCTGTTACTATATTTGCAGCTTAAGGTTACTAAGACCCAGAGCTATCCCGTTCAATCTCACACAATTTAGGTATAAACATGACTTCAAGCGCTACCCGTTTTGTCGATCTAACTGCAGCTGAACTTGTCGAACACGCTATCAGCCGTGGCGAAGGGACTTTAGCCGCCAATGGTGCTTTTGTAGCTAACACTGGTCGTCGTACCGGTCGTTCTCCAAAAGATCGTTTTATTGTTCAAGAATCAAGTACTAAAAATGAAATCCAATGGGGTAACGTAAATCGCCCATTCGATGCAGATAAGTTTGACGCCTTATGGGCACGTGTAGAAGCACATGTGCAAAGCAACGACCACTTTATCTCTCACCTTGAAGTAGGCGCTGATCCAGAGCACTACCTTCCAGTGGTTGTAACAACAGAAACTGCTTGGCACCATATCTTCGCTAAAAACATGTTCATCGAACCACAGTCATACAACAAAGCAGACTTCCCTCAATGGCAAGTAATGAATGTACCTTCGTTTGTATGTGATCCTGAACGCGATGGCACTAATAGCGATGGCACAGTTATTATTAACTTTGCACAACGTAAAGTGTTACTTGCTGGTATGCGCTACGCGGGTGAAATGAAAAAATCGATGTTCTCTGTGCAAAACTTCCTACTACCAGCAAAAGGTGTATTACCAATGCACTGTTCTGCTAACGTAGGTGAAGCAGGTGATACCGCATTATTCTTTGGTCTATCTGGTACAGGTAAAACAACCTTATCAGCAGATCCAACTCGCTTCTTAATCGGTGATGATGAGCACGGCTGGGCACCAGGTAGTGTATTTAATATCGAAGGTGGTTGTTACGCTAAATGTATCGACCTTTCTCAGAAAAACGAACCTGTTATCTGGGACGCTATTCGATTCGGCACTATTTTAGAGAACGTGGTACTTGATGAAAACCGTGTTCCTGATTTCAACGATACCAGCCTAACTCAAAATAGCCGTGCAGCTTACCCACTAGAGCACGTTGAAAAACGTAAAGTCGAAAACCGTGCAGGCGAGCCAAAGGCAGTTGTATTCTTAACATGTGATGTAAGTGGTGTACTTCCACCAGTGTCTGTACTAACCGAAGAAGCTGCAGCGTTTCACTTCCTAAGTGGCTACACAGCAAAAGTTGGCTCTACAGAAATTGGCTCTACTAGTGATATTGAATCAACATTCTCAACGTGTTTTGGCGCTCCTTTCTTCCCACGTCCTGCAGGTGTCTACGCAGAGCTTCTAATGAAGCGTGTACGTGAATTCGGCGCTAAAGTTTACCTAGTTAATACTGGGTGGACAGGTGGTCCTTACGGTATTGGTAAGCGCTTTGATATTCCAACAACACGCGCTGTTGTTGATGCAATCGTATCTGGAAAATTAGCCGGTGTTGAAACTCAACACATTGACGTGCTAAATCTAGACGTACCAGTTGCAGTACCAGGCGTAGACAGCAAGCTTCTTAACCCAATCAATACATGGGAAGACAAAGTTAAATACGCAGAATATGCGTCTAAACTAGCTGCTGATTTCACAGAAAATTTTGCTAAATACGACGTATCTGACGAAATTAAAAATGCAGGCCCTAAAGTTTAGTAATCACCTTTAGCCTCATATTTAAAACGCCAACCTTGAGTTGGCGTTTTTGATCCTACCTATTTTACTCTAGCAACGTGGTTTCTTTGCTAATTGCTGATGAGTCACCAATTAGCTAAAGACGTTTTCCCTATGTTTTTATGCATTTCTTAATAAAGACTCACCGAAAGCCTATCAAGCTTTAAAATAGCAGTTGCTGGTTTGTACAAACACAATATTCCACTTCGTATATCTAAAATTAAACGCCATTAAACTATGTTAGAGTTGTACAACTGTGCGTTGTCATCAGCAATGAAACAATGCCGTAGGATAAACCTGTCCAATACTTCACTCTTTACCCTGATAGAGCACATCAAACAACACTAGCTATTACTGGTACTCTCCTATGAACACAAAAAAGCTCTGGTCATTCGAGTCGTG
>NZ_BADW01000035.1:0-10082 GCF_000241165.1 Pseudoalteromonas sp. BSi20439 | reverse complement strand
TCCAAATGGAGGCCTTTTTGCTACGTGTTTTAAACTTAAAACGCGCTGGTATCTTGGAACAAGCCTACCTTTAAATCTTTTGCTTCGTAGATAACGCGGCCATCTACTTCTACGGTGCCATCAGCCATACCCATAAACAATTTACGCTTAATTACGCGTTTCATGTCTAGACGGTAGGTTACTTTTTTAGCCGTTGGCAATATTTGACCGGTAAATTTAACTTCACCCACACCTAATGCACGACCAAGACCTGGCCCACCAGACCAACCTAAGAAAAAGCCTACAAGTTGCCACATAGCATCTAAGCCTAAACAACCCGGCATTACAGGGTCGCCTTTAAAGTGGCAGTCGAAAAACCAAAGGCTAGGGTCGATATCTAGCTCTGCAATTATTTGACCTTTACCATGTTCACCACCGTCATCGGTAATTGAAATGATACGATCCATCATTAACATGTTGTCACTTGGTAAACGACAGTTTCCTTCACCAAACATTTCACCTTGACCACAAAGGATCAAATCTTCTTTTGTATAGCTATTTTTAGGTTCCATAACACTTTATCTTTGCTTAGAAATTGCCCCGTACTTTAGCGTACACTTGTACGCTAAACAACTCGGAGCAGTTAAAAAATGGTTTAATTATAAGCAATCAGTTAATGCAACTGATTTTAGTATGATTAAACCGCGCAATTACTAACAGAAATCATTATAATTAGGGCTGACTTTTAATCAGTTTAAAGGAAATTTATGACCCTTTTTGTTAACTCACTCACTGTGATTGATTTTTCTTACTTATGCAATAAACGCGGTGCAGTTGGCGAAAGTTGGATTGTTGATTTGACTTTACATGGCAAACTAAACGAAGAGTCTATGGTGTTAGACTTTGGCTTAGTTAAAAAGCAAATTAAAGGCATTATTGATGAGTGTATTGATCACCGTTTAGCTGTTCCTAACAACATAAACGGCAGCATTAACGAATTTGCTGATCACAAAACATTAGATTGTACATTTGCTGATAATAAGCACTTAGCAATGAGCGCGCCACATCAAGCATATTGTTTAATAGATACTGATGAAATTACCGTTGAATCAGTGACCGAGTATTTAATTGCCACCATACTGCCACAGCTTCCTGATAATATTGAAAAAATAGAATTGGTGTTAAAGCCTGAGCACAATCAGAGTTTTTATTACCACTATAGTCATGGCCTTAAAAAGCATGATGGTAATTGCCAGCGTATTATTCATGGTCATCGCTCACAAATTGGTATAAGCCTAGGCGGTATTTCTATGCCTCGTTTGCAAAAACAGTGGGCTGATAAGTGGCGTGATATTTACTTAGCAACTAGTGAAGATCAAATTACCGCTTCTGAATTAAAACATATCACAGCTAAAAATGATGATGTTTGTTTTGCGTATACTGCAGCGCAAGGTTATTTTGAAATGGCCATTAGTGAATCACGCTGTGACATTTTACCGATTGATACCACGGTAGAATGTATTGCTGACTACATTGCCAGCCAAGTGAAATTAGAGCACCCAGAAAAAGACGTTAAAATTACCGCCTACGAAGGCGTTGGTAAGGGGTCGATTAGTTATGCTTAAAACCTTATTAGTTTCGGCGTTAATCGTATCAACTAGCTTTAGTGCTATGGCGCTTGAGCTAAAAGGGCACTTAACTCAAGGGGGACTAGTAACAGGGCAATTAGAAAACGCTAAGTCGGTGAGCCTTAATGGTAAGTTGTTAAAGCTTGCAGACAGTGGTCTATTTGTATTTGGTTTTGGCCGAGACGCAAAACCTGTGCATACATTAAGCTGGATAGATAACAGCGGTAAAAGCCACAGCCAAGATTTAGTTATAACTCTTCGCGATTACAATATAGATAAAATTACTGGTGTTGCTAAAAAATACGTATCGCCACCAAAAGCGGTGAGTGAACGCATTAGCCGTGAAGCCGTTGCCGTAAGAAAGGCTCGCGCTGTTAACTCTGATTTAGAATACTTTTTACAACCAGTACTTAGGCCTGCAAAAGGGCGTATTTCAGGTGTGTATGGTAGCCAACGTTACTTTAATGGCGAACCTCGCAGGCCTCATTTTGGTTTAGATATAGCAAACAAAACAGGTTCACCTGTGTATGCGCCGATAAGCGGAACCGTAGTATTTGCAGAACCCGATTTATATTACTCAGGTGGTACTTTGATTTTAGATCATGGTCATGGGGTTACCTCTACTTATATTCATTTAAGCAAGCTTGATGTCAAAGTAGGGCAGAAGATTGAACAAGGTACAAAGGTAGCTGAAATAGGTGCTACGGGTCGTGTAACTGGGCCGCATTTAGATTGGCGATTTAATTGGCAAGGTGAACGCCTTGACCCTGCATTATTAATGCAAGACACATTAGCTAACAAAAAGTAGAGATTATGACTCAAGTAGAGCGCGAAGCCATTATTGCGCAACGTATAAAAGATTCGACCACTTCGGTAACTAAAGCTGTATTTCCTGGGCGGACTAACCATCATAATACGCTATTTGGTGGTGACGCATTAGCATGGATGGATGAGGTTGCTTTTATAGCTGCCACCCGTTTTTGTCGTAAACCATTGGTAACTATTTCATCAGATAGAGTCGATTTTAAAGAGGCTATTCCGGCAGGTTCATTTGCCGAATTAATCTCAAAAGTGTCGCATGTTGGTAATACCAGCTTAAAGGTAGATGTTGAAATATTTTTAGAAACCATGCACAAAGATAATAAGCATTCTGCCATTACGGGTAGTTTTACCTTTGTTGCCGTGGATGATAACCACAGGCCAACCCCTGTCGTGTGTGACAAAATGCTACATGGTTTTGAGTTATAACACCTAACAGTAAAAATAATATAAGCACCATAACTGGTGTTTATATTATCAACTAACAAGAACACATCATACTTTTTAGACCGACTAGCTAGCAAATGAGTAAAAATAAAGAGTATAGGTTTATCAAAAGGGAAGGTGTATTTAAGTAATAAAAAGGCGTGCATTGCACGCCTTTACATAATTATAAAACCATAGCGGCTATCCAGCCAAACACCAATAGCGGAATATTAAAGTGGATAAAAGTTGGCACAACCGAATCCCAAATATGGTCATGTTGTCCGTCAGCATTAAGTCCTGATGTTGGCCCTAATGTAGAATCAGACGCAGGGGAGCCGGCATCACCTAATGCGCCAGCAGTACCAACAAGTGCAGCGGTTGCCATTACAGAAAAGTTTAGCTCTAAACATAAAGGAACAAATAAGGTGGCAATAATAGGTACCGTTGAGAATGAGCTACCTATACCCATAGTTATAAATAAGCCCACTAATAAAATTACAGCGGCTGCTATGGGTTTATTACCGTCAAAGATGGCGGCGCTGCTATGCACTAGGCTGGCAACATGTCCTGTTTCTTTCATTACCGCTGCAAAACCTTGCGCTGAAATCATAATAAAGCCAATCATTGCCATCATGGCAACACCTTTACTAAATACGTCGCCGTTTTCTTCCCACTTAACCACACCAAATACACTAAATATAACCACACCAACTAGGCCACCTAATATCATTGAGCCACTGGCATTTTGAGCAATGAGTGATGCAAGCACTGCAAATAAACCAACCAGCATTACCTTTTTAGGGTTTTCAACATCGGCTTGTTGGCTTTGCACAGTTAATGCTGTGCTTGTGTATTCACGTCGTTTTCGATAAGTAATGAACAGGGCAATCAACAAGCCAACAAACATACCAATAGCAGGAATGATCATCGCCAACGGAACACTGGTATTAATAATTTCAAGGCCATTATCAACCAGATTTTTATGTAAAATTGAATATAAATAAATACCACCAAAGCCATACGGAAGCACCATATACGAGGTGGCTAAACCAAAGGTTAAAATACAAGCAATGGCACGCCTATCTAATCTCAGTTTATTAAACACCACAAGAAGCGGCGGAATTAAAATGGGGATAAAGGCAATATGTACCGGTACCAAATTTTGTGATGAAATAGCACAAATCAAAATAATAAAGAGGATAAAGTAGCTTAATACGGTTTCACTAGAACCCGTTTGTGCATTTACTTTGGCGAGTAACTTAGCAGCTAAAATTCGGGTCAAGCCTGACTTTGAAATCGCAACGGCAAAGGCACCTAACATCGCATAGCTTAGAGCAATTTCGGCGCCTGATGATAAACCAGAATTAAACGCATCAATACTTTCTTTTAACCCCATGCCTGCGGTTAATCCGGCAACAAGTGCACTGATTGTCATTGCAACAATCACATTTACGCGGACCAAAGTGAGTCCCAGCATTAAAATAACGCCTATAATAACTGCGTTCATAGATTTCTCTGTTTTATAGATTTAATTAATTTTATCAGATCTTTAGCCTGATTTTTACGTTCTTTGGTAAATGGTTGCCTTGCATAGCGTACTTGCTCAAATAAGTGACAAAAGGCGGTTATTTGTTGCTCTGCATAGGGGGCATGTTGACTAATGTGCAGTAAAGTTTGAACTGGCGGAGCATTTTCAGGGTAGTTTATAGCCTGCTTATTAGCCCATTTTAGTAGTTGATAGTACTCGTTTACAAGGGGAGGTTGTTTGGTGGTAACTTTGGGGCGGTTTATATAAATAAAGTAAGCACTAAAGCTTAAAATCAAAACAATAATAACCCCTAGCGGTACTAACCAAATATAAGTGTTACCAAATAGGGCCGCTAATAAATCTTGTTGTTTGTTTTTATCAAACCCCAGCACCCAACTAGACCATTGGTAATCTAGATTTTCTAATTCAAGGCGAAGCCAGTTTATGGCAGCATAATTACTTAAGCTAACTAAACCAAAATTAATATTATTTTTAAATTCGTCATTTAATGCTGCACTTTGCGATAAAGAACCATTTAGTCGTTCGGGGGCTACAACCGCTGTTGCATCAAATATTTTCCAGCCTGCATTAGTATAAACCTCAACCCAAGCATGCGCATCGTATTGACGAACAGTAATATAGTCATTGCTTTGATTGTACTCGCCGCCTAAATATCCGCTGACTACCCGCGCTGGTATGCCTGCACTTCTAAAAATAAAGGCCGCTGCACTGGCATAATGACCACAAAAACCGCGCTTATTGTTAAACATAAATTGATCAAGAGTATCATCGCCGCGCATAGGTGTTGGTGTAAGAGTATAACTGAAGTTATTTTGCGAAAAATAATCTAGCAGTTTATTAAAAAGCTCATCGGCGTTAGCACTACTGTTTTTTAATTGTTGCGCCAGCTGATAACTTTTCTGGTTATTACTCACTGAAAGCGATTTATAAAAACGCTGCTCTACGTTATTAAGTTTTTTGCTAGATAATGGTTTAGTACTAACGGAATATTGCAACACTTTGGATTTATATTGTTTTTTACGCAGCAAACCCACTGAATTGGAAACTACATTTTCATCGTCACTGTTGGCATAGCCAATCCCATATAACCAATCAGCCATTGCTGGCTCAGCAATTATTGAGTATTGAGTGGTGTTTCCATTGCTGCTATTTTGGCTTGGTAACATCATTGCTTGCTTTAAAAATGAAGATGTTTTCCAAGCTTTACCGTCAAATTCATCATGTACAATAGCGCGCCAGTAATAAGGGGTAGAGGCTGAGTTATTATTAAACTTAGCTCTAAACACCAATTCATCAGAGTTTGATAATTTAGCTATATCAAATGGGTCTACTTGTTCAGATAGGCCTGTTTGCGCCATTTTTGGCCCAGGTAATTGCCAAAATGCAGGGAGTTTTGGTAAAAATAATAAGAGCACAACAGCCAAAGGAAAAGCCAGCAGCATTATTTTTGCGCTTTGTTTCGATGACAGTTTTAGACTATGACTCGATTCGAGCAAACCCAGTACCGCAAAGTTTAAAACATACAGTGTGCTAATAATTAAAGTAGTAAAAATAGTTTGGCTAAACAAATACACTGCTGAAAGTGAAAAGAATGTGAGGGTGATGATTAATTGATAATGCTGCTTTGTTTTTGCCTGTAGTAATTTAAAAACGCATGACAGCAAAAGCATAGCAACAAACAACACCACGGTATCTTTAAAGCCAATACTGCTAAGCATAATAATTAATGCTATTGCAGCGAGTCCGTTTGCGAGCCACGTGTTGGGCTTTTGTTTGTATTTAAGGGTTAAATAAATATTCCAGCCACATAACATGCTAAGCATAATAATAAAGGGCAGGGGCAAGTGCTCTATAAAAAAGCTCACTAACCCTAAGTAAATAAAAGATAGAGAAAAATTTATAACGCGTTGATTTTTGATCTTATTCATAATCAGTGCCTACACTACTTAAGGCTTGTAGACAGCGTTGCTGATGAAACTTACCGGAGCCATTTTCTATGACCTTATTGGGCAAATTCAACGAGTAATTAATGTCGCTTTCAAACGCTTGGCATACTAGGTAACACAATTGCCCTAAGCGTTGCTCGGTATCGCCAGTCATTAAGTTAAAGTCAAATTGTGTATCGGCAGATTTAAAATCACTAAATTGTTTTACTAATAATTGCTGAGTTTTTGCGAAGTGTTTCCACGAAACTCGCTGCAACCCCATTTCTGGCAAATGGGTAATTAAACTTTCAAATTCGTCATCACCTTGGTGTTTTTCAGCTCCTTCATCATCATTAGCAGTCATTTGGCTTAATTGTTGATTAAGCGTTTTAATAATTGATGGGTAAACATAAACCGCATGACTAGGTTGAATATAACTCCATACACTAACCAAACCAAATGGATAATTGCTGGCAATTTTTATTGGTTTTAGTGAATAGCGTCCGCGCTTTAAATAAGGTAATGATAACTGGCATTGTATAGCGTCGGTTTTAACACTCTCTATATAGCAGGTGTGTTCAAAATTATTTGGATAACTTAAAGTAATTGACTGACATATGTCGTTTGCTTTTATTTGCCACACTAATTGGGGTGGCTGAGGTGCATAACTCTCAATGGCATATTTAAAGCTAACAGTTAATCCTTTTGCGTTGCTGTAACCTAACAACAAGGCAAAAATAATAATCACAAACATTAAGTACGCCATAAACAGAATTAAATTATTTTGATAATTAATTCCCATTACAAAGTTTAATAGCGCAACTATCGTAAAATATACACCCAGTGTGGAAGGCAAAACATAAGTAGTATTATGCGTTAAAGTGATGCTATTTTTTTTGTGCTTATTTTTTAATAAGGCCGTTAAAATTGCACTTTTTATAGCATGGATAAAAGTAGGGCGTTTTATTTTAAAAATACCCATTGTTTTAAACGGGCACTAAAACATGTTTTAAAATGTCTGCAATTTGGTTGTTGCCCGCTTCACTGTGCAAATCTAATCTATGCTGGCACACACTAGAGAATACCGCTTGTACATCTTCGGGAAGTACAAAATCTCGACCTTCAATATAGGCCCATGCTTTTGCTGATTTTGCCAATGCCATACTTGCTCTTGGTGAAAGAGAAGCTGATAACGATTGAGCCTCACGAGTGTAAGTCACTAATTCAATTATATAATCAACAACCGGAGCGCTTAGCGTAATATTAGCTATAGATTCTTGTATTTGTTTAAGTTGTTGTTGGTTAATTCGCTGTGGTAATTGGGAGTAATCGCGCTTTTGATTGTTTAATAGTAATCTTTTTTCAGCGTTTTTAGGTGGAAAACCTAAGCTTATGCGCATTAAAAAACGGTCTAATTGCGATTCTGGCAGCGGATAAGTTCCTGCTTGATATAAAGGGTTTTGAGTAGCAATAACAAAAAACGGAGTAGGGAGCGGGTACTTTTCTCCATCTACGGTCACTTGTTGTTCTTCCATGGCTTCTAATAAAGCACTTTGGGTTTTAGGACCCGCACGATTTATTTCATCAGCAAGTACAACTTGACTAAAAATCGGGCCTTTATGAAATGAAAAACTGTGTTCTTTATTATTAAAAATATTGGTACCAATAATATCAGCGGGTAATAAATCGCTAGTAAATTGAATACGTTGATACGATAAACCCAAAACAGCAGCTAATGCATGCGATAAAGTGGTTTTACCCATACCTGGTAAGTCTTCAATTAGTAAATGACCTTCACTAAACAAACAGGTTAATGCTAATTTTATTTGTTGTTGCTTGCCAAATATAACGGTAGATAGGTCATCAATAATAGTGGTAACTAGGTGCTGCATAATGTCCTTTAATCTATCAGTTCTAAACGTTTCATTACGGCATCAACTTTTTGCGCGTTGAAAGGCTTGGCTATAAATTCTTTTGCGCCAAGTTCCCAAGTATTTTGTACGGTCTCAAAACTATTATGGCCTGAGCACATAACCACATGAGCATATGGGTGCTCGTTATTAATCGACTCTAAAATTTCGATGCTTTCAGAATTAGGTAAATCAACATCTAAAAATATAACGTTGGGTGATTTTTCGCTAAGTAAGGGTTTAGCACAATCAAAATTATCACACTCAATAATGTCATCAAAACCTAAGCCGGCTAACACTTGGCTTAAGTCAGCACGGATTTGTTTAACATCATCAATAATTAAAATTGGTTCGAGTGGGCGTACAAATTCCATATGAATACTTCAACATTTTTTACGGCTTGTGGTTTAATATTAAGCCAAGCATTAAGGAACCTCAAGGTGATAACTATGAATTACCGTAATAGTCGTTTAAATGCACTTAATGTCCGATACCGTCTGGTATTGGACTTAGTGAGCTTGAAGTTATTAAAATAGAGCGCCACACATGCACTTAAATATTACTACCTATAATTTGTACGAGGCGTTATGTTGAGTGTTTGCGGCCTGTAAAATAGCGCAGCACAGGCCGACCCGATAGGGCACGTAACATAATGGCAATTATAGGCTCATCAATGACCATACAAAAAGTAAGGTTACTTAATAATTTAATGTGATTATTACGTACCACTGGAGAGTTGAGCTTAAGAACCTATGAAGCTTTGCTTCATGTAAGGCCGCATTCTTAATTTAATTTGAAAACCTGAACCCAGTCGGCCGCATCCATAAACCATATAAGTTTGAAGAATCAAACCCGCGCAGCATGCGCCCCTGATAAACCTAAACCATCTTTAACTATTCCCCAGCAGCAAAAGGCAGAGAGAAGGGCGAGTTCCGAGACCCTCACTGCCTTTGCTGGGAACAATCCAAAAAAACCCCGTAATTGTATTACGGGGTATAACTCCTATCTAAACCTATGCTCGCACTGAATAACTACTCTGTTTTTTTTCTTCTTCTATTAAATCGTCTTTAGCCATTACCTGATAGTTGTTAATCATGTAATGAACCACATCAGTCCATTTAATTTGTTTTCCTGTTTTATGTGATATTTCAATTGCCTTTCTTTCAAGTTCCATTTTGCGTTCTATTGCTATTGATATTGTTGTTCTGTCTGTCTTTTTCATAGTTTAAGCCTGTTTTATCTAATTTTTGAATAATAGCACGCTTGAATTTAATTATGCTCTCATACTTGCATTCATGAATGCATTAATGTATAAATCTTTTTATTGCATAGGTGAATGCATACATTCATTAACTCACAAATAGGTTTTCACTTAATGAAGATATATTTCGAAAATAACAGACAGGCAGGCGTTCAGGTCACATACGATTTGGACGGTGTTCGCATGTATGATTATTTCGATAATATGTATCGTTTTCGCTGTTGGGTTGCCCATGAATATGATTGTGAAACGGTAGAAATTACTGATTCTAATTATCGCCAGCTAGTTGAGCAGGGGGTTATATGAATTATCAATATAGTGACCGTGCAACACAATTAATCAATAACCGTCTTGAGCGTTTTAAAAAACATGAAGATAACCAAACAATTATTGACCATCTTTCGTTTAGCTTTGCCCTTGCTGACTTACGTCATTGTAAGCGTGCAGGGGTTATTGGTTATACAGCTGATACTCAAACTTTATTCCCTAAACTACCTGAAATAAATTATGAATTTAATACTGAGGGCTTAAAAGAAGATGAGTTCTTAGTTGCTTTAGAAGAACAAAAATCTAAAGTTAACGAGC
>NZ_BADW01000036.1:0-37563 GCF_000241165.1 Pseudoalteromonas sp. BSi20439 | reverse complement strand
CTTTATTACCGATTTAACTGAACAAAAAGCATTACAACAAAGCTTAATTGAAAAAGAGCGACAATATCGTACCTTGATGAACAATATGCCCGGTGTTGTATTTCGCTGCTTGTTAGATGAACACTGGAGTATGTTATTTATAAGCCCAAGCGTCTATGAACTAACGGGTTATCGCGCTGAAGAGTTTACTGAGCAGCGTATTACCTTTGCCGAGCTGATTGTTAAAGAAGATGAAGCGGCTATTTCTTTAGCCATTGATCAAGCGGTTGCATCAACCAGTCAATACTCAATTGAATACCGCATTCGCCATCGCAACGGCAATATTATTTGGGTACTGGATCAAGCAAGTATTGTCACTAACTCTAAAAATGATGCCCGCTGGGTTGATGGCGTTTTAGTTGATATAACCAAACGCTATGAATATGAGCAAAGCTTAAAACAAGCAAAATACGAGGCTGAAGTAGCCGCGCAAGCTAAACAGTCTTTTATGGCAAATATGAGTCATGAGATACGTACCCCCATGAATGCAATTATTGGCTTTAGTGATATTTTGATAGATAGCCCGCTTAATAAAGATCAACAGAAGCAAATAATTACTGTTAATAACGCTGCGCGTTCTTTGTTGCACTTACTTAACGATATCCTCGACTCAGCAAAGTTAGAAAAAGGCAAACTCGAAATTCAAAATGTACATTTTAACTTGCAAGAATTACTCGACAATATTGTGTCTACATTTTGGCTTGATGCAAAACGTAAAGACCTAAAACTCAATTTAAAAATAGCTGGCAATGTGAATCCATTTTATTTGGGTGACGATACTCGTTTGCGCCAAGTGCTAACCAATTTAATCGGCAATGCGATAAAGTTTACCGAACGAGGCCATGTTACTTTGTCGGTTACACATAACCCCAATCAACCTATTTTATTCAAAGTACAAGACACAGGTATAGGTATTAAAAAAGATCGCCTTAACGCTATCTTTAAACCTTTTGAGCAAGCAGATGGAACCACAACACGCCGATTTGGTGGCACCGGGCTTGGTACAACGATTAGTAAGCAGCTCGTTGAATTAATGGGCGGCAAAATATATGCACAAAGTACCCTTGGTCAAGGTAGCTGTTTTTCTTTTACTGTTGCGCTTGAAAAAGGCGAGAAAAGTCAGGTACAGACCATTAGTAAAAACGTATTTAATTTACCACCATTAAAAATCTTAGTGGTCGATGATATTGAACAAAATATTGAGCTACTCACCATTATGCTCTCACAAGCTGGGCATCAGGTAAGAAAAGCTAATAATGGCTTTGAGGCCATTGAGATATTTAATCAACATCGCTTTGATATTATTTTAATGGATATTCATATGCCTAAGTGCGATGGGATCAGTGCTACGGCATCAATTCGCTCTTTAGAGCAGCAAAAGCAACTTGAGCAAACCCCAATAATTGCTTTAACAGCCAGTGTGTTGCAACAAGATAAGCTAACAGCTAAACAAGCGGGTATGAATGGTTTTGCAACGAAACCCGTTGACATAAACCAGCTCAACTACGAAATAGCAAGAGTGCTTGGGCTTGCTATAAGCCAGTTAGAAACTGCAGATCCGATTGACTCAAAACTCCGTATAGATTTAGCTAAAGGCGAGAAAATGTGGGGCAGCACAGAAAAACACCTCAAAGAAGTCGCGCTCTTTTTAACTCAGCATCAAAATAGTATGCAAACCTTAGCGACCAATAAGCTAAACTATAAACACCATGCTCAAATTCTGCATAATTTAAAAGGTCTTGCAGGTAACTTAGCGCTTAATAATTTGTCTGACCTAGTTGCTCAAGCTGAAAAGCAGCGTGATACAACTAGCTATGCCCAGTGCATATTAAAATGCCACCAAGAGTGGCAGCAGCTAGCAGATGAATTGTCACACTTACGTATTGCTCCTCAAGAGAATAAATTACAAAAAGTAACCGTGTCAAATACTGAATTTATTCACCAATTAACCCTTTTACTTAGTCAAGCTAAACGAGCAGAGTTGGACGATACGTTATTAAGTTATATTGAGAGAATAACACCAGAACAGCACAAAAATGCTATTTTAAGCATTTGTGAACAGTTTAATGAATTTGAATTTGATAATGCAAAAATAGAGCTCAATGCATTATTAACAACACTTAATAATTAGCTCTTCTAAGGACGACGATGGATCAATCTATAAGTCAGGCGCGAATATTAATCGTCGATGATGAACCTGCGAATTTAAAAGTAATGCGCGAGGTTCTAGCGAGTAACTACCGTTTGTCGTTCGCTAAATCGGGGCCATTAGCACTGCAATTAATTGAAAACGATCCACCGAACCTCATTTTACTAGATGTAATGATGCCAGATATGAATGGCTTTGAAGTGTGTAAAATTTTAAAAACTAATCCTACAACCGCACATATTCCAGTTATTTTTGTTACCGCACTTACACAAGAGCAAGATGAATCGGAAGGGTTTTCTTTAGGTGCAGTTGATTACATAACCAAACCTATTAGTCCTGCTATTGTAAAGGCAAGGGTAAAAACACATCTTTCTTTAGTACAAGCCGAGCAGCTAAAACAAGCACATGTAGACTTAGTAGAACGATTGGGGCGCGCTGCAGAGTACAAAGATACCGATACGGGTGAACATATTGCTCGAATGAGTCAATACAGCAAGGTACTTGCTTTAGCGCTAGGAATGAATGAACAACACGCTGAGTTATTACGCCAAGCTGCACCAATGCACGATGTCGGAAAAATAGGCATTCCTGATTCAATATTATTAAAACCAGGAAAATTAACTCCAGACGAATTTGCACACATGAAAGAGCATGCTGCTATAGGAGCTAAAATATTGGCCAACTCACCCTCCCCTTTGTTGCAACTTGCCCACGTACTGGCAATTGAACATCATGAGAAATGGGATGGCACAGGCTACCCTAATGGATTGAAAGGCGAAGAAATTTCGATTGAGGGACGGATTGTGGCGATTGCTGATGTATTTGATGCACTCACATCAAAACGTCCTTATAAAGAGCCTTGGAGCATTGAGCAAACAATAGAACATATGCAGCACCAAGCGGGAAAACATTTTGACCCACATCTAGTTGAGCTTTTTATTGGTCAGATAGACACTGTTCTAGCGATAAAAAAGGCCCATCAAGAGCGCGATTAAATCTCCCCTTATTTGAGCAAATATTACTGCGCAAAGTGCAACTGATCCTAGCTTCTTTTGGCATTGTGAGAGCCTAAAGCTACAGCCGGAAAATGCTGTTTTATAATACGATAGTCATGAGAAGTGATCTCATGGCTATTACCACTATTGTCTTTAAAGTACATTGAAAAAGTCACACCATGATCAGCCAATATGGTTTTTACTTGGTGCTGCTCAAGATGCTTGAGCCACATAACAAATTGCTCCCCTGTCGCAGCAAAAGCGATTCCTTTACTGCGCCCATCTCCTTCAAATAAAGCCAGCCGTGTAGTGGCATTTTCATCTTCAAGTGTTAAAGGGCCTTTCCCCTCTTCATTCCAAAATGCTAACTCCTCTACTACGCTAAAACCAAGCACCTTTTTATACCAATCAACGGCTTGGGTGATGCATTCAACATTTAAATGGCAATGATCAATTCCCGAAAGTTTAGGTGTCATCGCGTTGTTCACCAATTTCAGACTTAAGCTGAGCTAAAAAGTCGTGCATGTATGCAGTGCGCCTTTGTGCTTCTGCTTTTGCTGAGGGGGTATTCATACTCTGGGCAATATGCAGTAATTTAATAAAAAAATGATCTAGGGTGTACTTTTTATCGTCTGCTTCTCGGTTTAAACAAAATGGATCATCGGGGTTGTATAATAACCGGCTAATAGAGCCGCCTACTTTCATACAACGGCTTACACCAATAGCTCCTAAGGCATCCATTCTATCTGCATCTTGTACAATCTGTGCTTCCACCGTTTTAATAGCAATATTGGCGCTAAAACTGTGTGCTGCAATAGCGTGGTGAATATCAGCAAATAGTTGTTCATCGTAACCAATAGACGCTAAAAAGTTAATCGCTTTATCGGCTGCCATTGTTGATGCTTTCGCCCTGTCTGGGTGATTTTTAGCCACCGCAACACAATCATGTAACCAAGCTGCAGGCAATACAATGGCCATATCAGCCTGCTCTGCAATACATAACTGCACAGCAACACGTACTACCCGTTCAATATGGGTAATATCATGGGCTACATCGGCATGTACTAAGGATGTAATAAAGTCTCTGCATTGCTGATTAAGTTGCTGTAATGAGGGGCTAAGAGCTGAATTGTCCACCGAATTTCCAAAAATCTATTTAAACGAGTTAATAATGGCTACTTTACCGCGATTTATAAGCCCCTTGCAAAACATTCATTGTATGTTGCGCGAGCCTTGACTAAAATACAGCGCTTATTTATTACTACAGAGAAGCCCTATGTCATCTGCCGTTTACCTGCAAGCTGGTCGCGATAAATCATTAAAAAGAAAACACCCTTGGTTATTTTCTAAAGCCATCAAAAAAATTAAAGGTAAACCTGGATTAGGTGACACGGTAACCATTCACGACAGTGAGGGTAAATTTTTAGCCACCGCAGCTTACAGTCCTCATTCACAAATACGTGCTCGTGTTTGGAGCTTTGACGAAAAAGAAGTGATTGATCAACATTTCTTTGAGCGTCGTCTTCGCCGTGCTTTAGAAGCTCGCAGCCATGCAATTGAAGAAGGTGGACTTACCGGCTTTAGGTTATGTGCAGCAGAATCAGACTACTTACCCGGTATTACCATAGATAAGTTTGATAATGTAATTGTGTGTCAATTACTAAGCGCAGGCGCAGAACGTCATAAAGGTGAGATTGTTGGTGCTCTAATGGCTATTTTCCCAGGCTCTACTATTTATGAGCGCTCAGATGTAGATGTTCGAACCAAAGAAGGGCTAGAGCCTATTAAGGGCGTACTTTGGGGGAGTGAACCCACTGCACCTGTCATAATTGAAGAAAATGGTTTAAAAATTGAAGTTGATATAATGGAAGGCCATAAAACCGGCTTTTATTTAGACCAACGAGATAGCCGTGCTGCACTGGAGCGTTTTTCAAAAGACAAAACCGTATTAAATTGCTTTAGTTATACAGGTACTTTTTCTCTTTACGCCCTCCGTGGTGGCTGCAAGCATGTAACCAATGTAGATGTTTCACAACCAGCACTTGATACAGCAAAGCGTAATGTAGAGCATAATAATCTTGATTTAAATAAAGTCGACTTTGTTAAACAAGATGTCTTTAAATTATTACGTCAATACCGTGAAGACGGCGTTTTATTTGATACCATTGTTATGGACCCGCCTAAATTTGCTGATAACAAAGCGCAGTTAACTGGGGCGTGTCGTGGTTATAAAGATATAAATATGATTGCGATGCAAATTTTAAAGCCAGGTGGCACGCTACTAACATTCTCATGTTCTGGTTTAATGGAACAAAACTTGTTTCAAAAAGTGGTCGCAGATGCAGCCCTTGATGCAGGTAAGGATTTACTGATCATGGAGCGCTTAAATCAAGCAGCTGACCACCCTATTGCAGGCAGCTATCCTGAAGGCTTTTACCTTAAAGGGCTTATTTGTAAGGTTTACTAAAAACTAATTAAGTAGTTAGTTAAACTCTACAATTTCGAGCCCTGCGGTTATCGTGCCATCCTCTTCGGTGCTGGCACGTATCACCTTAACGGTGGCTTTCAATGGTGCAATACTCGGATGTGTTGATGCAATATCAACCGATAAAATTGAGTTAAGCTCTAACAAATCATCGAGTTGTAATGAAAGACCCGTTGCACTTAAATCAAGGCAGGTGCCAGTGTAACTGAGCCCAGCAACAGGCTCTATTGAGGTTAACTTTGCTGGCGTGTTAACCTGCATACGTCTATAGTTTCTCTTATCTTCGGTAAACATAATTCCCTCTACACAATATTATTAATTTTTTCTCGTAGTACGGCGATAGAAAAAGGTTTTACAACGTAAGCATCACACCCTGCGTCAAAGCCAGCTTGTTGTTCAAGCTCCGACTCAAGTCCAGATATCATAACCACCGGAATGTTTTTTGTCTCTGGCGTGTGTTTAAGTATGCGACAGGTATCATAACCATCGAGTCCTGGCATACACACATCGAGCAAAATAATATCGGGCGGATTAGCAATCGCAGATGCTAAACAACTTTTACCAGAATCAGCATAGCTCAAATCAAATGTTGATGCTAACCCTGCTTTGAGTATTTCAAAATTGAAATACTCATCATCAACCACTAACAACTGCCGCGCTTTGTGTTTTAGTAATGAGGACATAGCTATGTCATTTCCTTCTCAAGTTAGTCCCTCTGTTAACTTACTTAGCTTAATAGAGAATAAAGAGATTATTCAATTTCTTTTATCGCATTTAACACACGTTTTGCTGAAATTGGATAAGGCGTACCTAAGGTTTGTGCAAATAAGGATACGCGTAATTCTTGCTGCATCCAAAAAATAGCCTCAACATCTGTAGGCAATGGCATTCCTTTAGGTTGTTTTATTTGTCAGTTTTTTATATTCTTGCGCTACTTTTTCAAGCTCTAGCACACATAATCTATCACGATTTGGGTCAACAGGTAGTTTTTCTAGACGTTTTTGAATCGCTTTTAAGTAACGAATTAAATCGCCTAGTTTGTCTGCCCCGTGCTGACTGACAAAGCCTTTAAAAATAAGCGACTCTAACTGGGACTTAATATCCCCATGAGCGGTGATCATGGTTAAATCTACACGCCCTTTCATTTTTTTATGTAGTGCATGCGCAATACTCAGTACTTGCTCAACTTGCGTAGCAATGGCTACAACAGTATCGCCTAACTCGCCGCGAATATGCTCTTTAACCGTTTCAAATGCATCACTTGTGCGAATATCACCATATTTAACCAATAGGCTATCAACGCCTGATGCGATGCAGTCATCAATCAAATCGGCAATTTTACCAAAAGGATTAAAGTACAATCCTAATTTAGCTTTGTTTGGTAGGTTTTGCTGCAGATATTTAATTGGTGATGGCACGTTTAACAGTACTAAACGACGTAAACCTTGCTGGTGCGCTAATTGCGCTTTTATTTCGTTATCGAATAGCTCTACTGCGGCCGTTGATTTTTTATCCACTAACGCTGGGTAGGCTTTAATTTCGTATTGACCTTGCTTTTTCACATACGATGTTGGTAACTCACCAAAATCCCACTGGATTAAATCGGTTTTTTCTATGCCTTTGTCGGCCACTTTAGATAAAGTGTCTGTCACTTTGCCTTGAAGCTGCGCTTTAAGCTTAGCTAAATCGAGCCCACGGGCAAGAAGTTGGTCGTTTTCATCACGTACTTCAAACTGCAATCTTAAATGAGGAGCAAGGGCTGTTAAATCCCACGCCTCGGGGTCGACTCGCACGCCAGTCATGCGCAATAACCGATTACTTAGTGAGTCGATTAACGAGCCTTGTAGAGGCTCTATGGCCGCTAACACCGCATCGGCATAATTAGGCGCAGGGACAAAGTTACGGCGAAGTGACTTTGGCAATGACTTAATTAACCCACAAATTAGCTCATGACGAAATGCCGGTATATGCCAATCAAAACCACTTTCTTGTACTTGGTTTAATAGTGCAACAGGTATTTGTACAGCAACGCCATCAACCGCTTGTCCTGGATCAAAATGATAGGTAAGCGGCAGCATTAAGTTATCTTGTTGCCATGTATCTGGATAGTCAAATTCGGTAATGCTACTTGCACCATGCTGCATGAGCTCTTCACGCGTCATGTGCAGATAGCGTTTGTCTTGCTGTTTTTGTGTTTTATACCACTTAATAAACGCAGCACGATTATTAATATCGTTCGGTATTTTTTTCTCGTAAAACTCAAATAAGGTTTGCTCATCAACTAAAATATCGCGCCTACGAGATTTGTTCTCGAGTACTTGAATATCTTCAATTAATTCTCGGTTGTATTGTAAAAACCCTTCATTGAGTCCGAGCTCTTGTTCAACCAGCGCTGTGCGAATAAACAACTCACGGCTTACTTTAGGGTCAATCTTGCTATACACACACCGGCGTTTATTAACGATAAGCAGGCCGTAAAGTGTTTGTTGCTCAAAGGCAATGACTGCACCGGGCTTTTTCTCCCAATGAGGCTCTGTGTAGCTGCGTTTTACTAAATGCTGAGCAAACGGCTCTACCCAGTTCACATCAATTTTGGCATTAATACGAGCATAGAGTTTACTGGTTTCCACCAACTCAGCCGACATCATCCATTTTGGACTCTTTTTAAATAATCCCGAGCCTGGGAAAATATGAAATTGGCTATTACGCGCACCTTTATATAGCTGCTTTTCGTCTTTGAAACCGATGTGACTGAGCATGCCACTTAAGAGTGCTTTGTGAATAAGCTCACTGTCTGCGACATTAGTGGTGGCTTTCATTTTCATTTCATTGCACACAGTGCTGATTTGATAAACGATGTCTTGCCATTCACGAATACGCATATAGGCTAAAAAGTCTTTTTGACATAACTTTCTAAACTGGCTGTTGGTCAACTCACTTTGCTGCTCTTCTAAATAATTCCACAGGTTTAAAAAGGCAATAAAGTCAGAGTCTGGATCGTCAAAGCGACCATGTTTTTCATTCGCGGCTTGGCGTTTTTCTTGTGGTCGCTCGCGGGGGTCTTGAATTGAAAGCGCGGCAACAATAACGATTACCTCACGCAATGCACCCAGTTTATGTGCAGTTAGCACCATTTTTGCTAAACGCGGATCAACCGGCAAACGACTTAGCTCTCGCCCAGATTGTGTTAGGCTGGTTTTTTGATGACGCTTAGCCGCTTTTACTGCTTGTAGCTCTTCAAGCAATGTTAAACCATCATTAATATTTCGGCTATCTGGAGCTTGCACAAAAGGAAATTGCGCCATATCACCCAGCCCAAGGGCTAACATTTGCAAAATAACTGATGCTAAATTAGTACGTAATATTTCAGGGTCAGTAAATTCAGGACGCGATAAAAAGTCATCTTCTGAATATAAACGAATACAAATACCCGCTTCAACACGTCCACAGCGCCCCATTCGCTGATTAGCACTGGCTTGCGAAATAGGCTCTATAGGTAAACGTTGCACTTTTGTGCGATAACTATAACGACTAATTCGCGCAGTCCCTGGGTCAATAACATAACGAATACCAGGTACTGTTAGCGATGTTTCAGCGACGTTGGTAGAGAGTATAATATGGCGGCGCGAATGCGGCGCAAAAATACGGTTTTGCTCAGCGTTCGATAGCCTTGAATACAAAGGTAATACATCTGTGTGTTTTAAATTACGCTTGCTTAGTGCATCGGCGGTATCGCGTATTTCTCGCTCACCATTTAAAAAGATTAGTATATCGCCAGGACCTTCGGCGCAAAGTTCATCTACCGCATCAAAAATCCCCTGAAGTTGGTCGCCTTCGGCTTCCATATCTTCTTTTTGAATATCACTAATTGGGTTATAGCGTACATCAACTGGAAACGTTCTTCCTGATACTTCAATAATAGGTGCATCATCAAAATGCTTAGAAAAGCGCTCAGGATCGATAGTTGCTGAGGTGATAATAACTTTTAAATCGGGGCGTTTTGGGAGTAAATTTTTAAGATAACCTAAAATAAAATCAATGTTTAGGCTACGTTCATGCGCTTCATCAATAATAATGGTGTCGTATTGATTTAAAAACCGGTCTTGTTGTATTTCAGCTAATAAAATACCGTCGGTCATCAGTTTAATGTAACTGTTATTAGATACCTGATCGCTAAAACGAATTTTAAAACCGACTTGCTGACCAAGCTCACATTGCATTTCTTCTGCAATACGGTTGGCAACGCTGCGTGCTGCTAGACGCCTTGGTTGCGTATGGCCAATATAGCCCTCAACGCCTCGGCCTAGCTCTAAACACATCTTAGGTATTTGTGTGGTTTTACCTGAGCCGGTTTCACCTGCAATGATCACCACTTGATTATTAGCAATGGCCTCTTTAATGGTGTCTTTTTTTTGACTGACCGGTAATTGCTCAGGGTAAGTAACTTTAGGTAGCCCAGCTAAACGCTGCTCTCTGAGTGCTTGACTGCGACTGATATCAGTCGCAATTTTTTCAAGCGCACTGGTAAGTTTTGCCTCGTCGGTGATTTTTTTAACGCCGTGAAGACGCTTTTTAAAACTGAATTGATCTTTTTTTAAGCACGTTTTTAGCTCGCCAAACAACTGACCTAGGTTTACCACCTGCATACCTTATAAAAATTAGTCAAAGAGCCCCGATTGTAGCAAATTAAATGGCTGGGGTTAATCCTGTAAAGAATATAACAATCAGCGGATTATTATATAAACCACCAGCCACTAACTAATTGCGTTTATTCGTCGCTAAAAATACCTACATAAGTTGCTTGCGTATTGGACTTACTCGCACGATACATGCCAGTAGTATTAAACGGCAGACTAATATTGCCTTTTGTATCAACAATAATAACACCGCCTGTGCCCCCTATCGGTTTAAGCACCTCATTTATTACTTCATTACCTGCTTCACCTATAGTTTTACCTTGATACTTTACTCGTGCACAAATATCACTGGCCACATTATAACGAATAAAATATTCGCCGTGCCCAGTTGCCGAAACCGCACATGAGGCATTTTCAGCAAAAGTGCCTGCGCCAATAACCGGCGCATCGCCAATACGACCAAAACGTTTTGCGGTCATTCCGCCGGTTGACGTGCCCGCCGCTAAATTACCTTGTTTATCCAGTGCCACCGCACCCACTGTGCCCACTTTATAATTAACCGGTAACGCCTTGTGCGCTGCCTGGTAATCTTTATTGGTGTTTTTGCTCGCCTCGAGTTTTTCTTTTGCTTTTAATAAAGCTTCATAGCGATGCTTTGTATCAAATATATTGTTCTCTACTAGGCTCACGCCTTGCTCTTTAGCAAACTCTTCTGCACCTTGACCACTTAGCATCACATGCACTGAGTTTTCCATTACTAATCGGGCAAGTTGAATTGGGCTTTCAATATGTTTGATACCCGAAACGGCGCCTGCTTGACGATTGCGGCCATCCATAATAGAGGCATCTAATTCGTGACTACCCTCATAGGTATATACCGCACCACGTCCGGCATTAAAATAAGGGGATTGTTCGAGTATTTCAATAGCAGTAGTCACTGCATCAAGGCTTTCCCCGCCTTGTTCAAGTACTTTATACCCGGCCTCAACAGCTTCTGCTAATTTATTGCGGTAAGCTTGCTCTTGTTCGGCCGTAAATTTACTTTTTTCAATCGTGCCTGCGCCGCCATGAATCGCAATGGCAAACGGCGTGTTTGTATTTGCACTTAACGCCTGCGCGCTCAACCCCATTAAACTTGTTGCAATGAGTCCTAATAATGATTTTTTCATTGTGTGTTCTTTTATAAATACAGGAGTAAAACCAATGTGAATGGTTATGAAACGTTTTTCAAGTGAAGTGAGTTTAATGGCACAAAAAAAGCGCCCTGAGGCGCTTTTTTAATTCTGTTTAAAATTACGCTTGTTGCGCTTTTAAACGTGCTAAACGTGCTACTTGGTGCGTAGACGTTAAGAAAGAATAGATTGGTGCTAAATAACCGCGTTTACGAAGCTCAAGGAAGTCTGCATCGCTTAGCTCATTTAGTTTTTTCTCATCAATAAGGTAAATACCGTTGATGTCTTTTTTCTCGCCTTTAATATCAACAGTTAGCGTTTGTGCTACCAGTAGTTCTTTATCAGCAAGGAATTTAGTGAACGCATCAGTTACTTGAGAAAACTCAATGAACGATACTAACGCTTCTTTACGACGCTTAAGATAATCAGTTTCTTCACCGTTTTCGAATAATGCATTACCTTCTTCACCTACCAATGGGCTTGCTTCGTCAATTACAATACCAAATTGATCTTGCTCTGGGTGCTTTACTAAACCTAATGGGTAACGCGTTGTTGCCATAGGTGCAAATGATGCTGTCCATTTGTCGCCATCAATAAATAAATTTTCACCTGGCTCTAGGCCAAACATTGCAACCGCTTGAAAAGTACCTGTTTCGTTATTTTTAACAAAAGACATTGGGAATTCATTGGCGATACGCGCAAACTCATGTGCAACTACTGGCACTAAGTGTTGAGTTTTCATAAATTCGATGTTGATGCCATTTTTAATTTTAGTGTTGGCATGTTTTTCGTTGTGTAAAGGCTGTACTTGTTGCTCCGCCATGTTACTGCTCCGTTATTTATTAATTTGATTTTTTTCTGTTAGTGGCCTAAGGCTAAAGGTTTTGGTGACAAAAAGGAAGTGAAAATTTTGTGTCATTTTGTACGTTATTAATTAACAAAAACATTATCGCTGATTATTTCAACAAATAACTAGTAAACATTACCAAAGGTGAAATTCGCACGCTTAGATAGCTCAAAAAGCGTTCTTTGACAACGCTGTCTTCGGTGGTATATTAATTTTGTGCCTAAATAAAAAGTTCTCACTTAAATAAGCCTATCAAAAATAGACATTAAATAATGAAAAATTTAACTGTAAACCCAAACTTAAAAATTGAAAAACTGATGATCCCTGGCACCAAGCTATCAGCCTTCGTTGTTGATGATTTTCTTTTAGATACCAAGAGTGTAATGAATTTTGCTCACAACATAGCCTACTTTAACCCTATGTTTTCAGACAACTCCTTCTACCCTGGTATTCGCGACAATATGCCGCAACCTTATTTAAGGGTTTTACATGCATTTTTTCAAAATGAAATACTGCCTAAAATAGACAATAAAGATTATCAGCAGTCTGTTCTACATAAAAGTTTACTTTCATTAGTTTCATGCAAACCTGCAAATTTAATTGTTGATCAAAAAGTACCGCATATTGATTCTTGTGATGAGAGAGATTACGCATTTGTACATTACTTATCGCCAGAGGAGCTTGGTGGAACAAGTATTTATAAGTATATACCTCAAAACATTATTGAATTTAAACAACAGCACAAACCACTGCTCGCAGATATAGTTAATGATGTTAAAAAAGCCCCTAATGAGCATCAAGGCTATTTAGCTGGCAGCACAAGTTTATTTGAGCAGGTTTTTAAAGTTGATGCTAAATTTAACCGCCTTGTTATTTACCAAGGTAACTTATTACACAGTGCCAATATTTATTCTGAACAAAACTGCTTAGCGGATGCTAAAAAAGGCCGTCTTTCGATAGCCTCTTTCGCAAGTGTACGATGATCTTTGTGAATATAGCGCTTAAACCTTTCACAAATCATTAGATTGACTGCAGTCCATATTGTTTAATTTTATCTAAAAGCGCTCTGTGATTGGGTAGCTTATTTATTAAGTATTGATCTATCTCAGCTCGTTGTTGTAAACGTACTAAACAGTGTTCATGTTCTGCACTGGTACAAGGCGGTGCCTTAGTGTTGAAATGCATTCCATAAAGTACAAATAAAAAGTTTTCTAAGTAAAACACTTCAAACTGGCTGAAAAAGTCATCTCTAACCGGAATGAACTCTTCCCACAAACTAAGCTTTTCTTTTAATGACTCAGAAATAGTGTCATCACTTTTATTGGCCACCCAAAAAGCTGAATCTGTTCTATCTGAAATACAGTAGTGCAATTTAATAAAATCAATAGTACGTTCCCACGCATACCCCATAGCGTGATTAAACCGCGTTTCTAACTGTTCAAGGTGCTCAGTTGATGATGGAAAACGTAGGGTTAAAAACTTCGCTGAAAAATCAGTTAATAAAATAGAGGTTGCCTCTAATGGTTCTAAAAAGCCTTGCGCTAAGCCAAGCGCGACACAGTTTTTATGCCAAAACTTTTCACGATAACCTACTCTCATGGGGATTTTTCTATAACTAAGACCTTGCTTACTTGCCCCTAGGTAACGATCCAATTTTTCATGTGCTTGTTCATCGGTCATGTGGTTATTCGAATAAACAAAACCCACTCCCCGCCTATTAGTGAGCGCAATGTCCCAAATCCAGCCAGCTTGATGAGCGGTAGCAAGTGTATAAGGCGGAATATCATCGTCTTCTTTTGTAGGTACTTGCACAACTAAGGCGCTATTAATAAGTAAAGTGTCAGACACATCAACGAAAGGGACTTTTAAAGCTTTATCTATGAGTAAAGATTCAAAACCCGAACAATCAATATAAAAGTCAAATTCAAGTTCACCTTCGCTGTCAGTCACTAACGCTGCTATTGTGCCATCATTAGCAAGCTTTACTTGAGTTACATTGGTATGTACGTGAGACACCGAAAACTTATCTTTTGCATTACACGAGAGCAGTTGCGCAAATTTCCCTGCATTGAAATGGTACGCATAAGCTAACTCGCCCTCATATTGGGCATTAGTGATACTTTTGGGGGCTAAACCAGCCTCACAAATAGCGTGCTGAGAAGATAAATACTGCGCATGACTTTTTGATTTTTGCTTATCGTTTAACCAATGTTGAGTTAAATGTTTAGTATCGTAGGGGTTTGGCACATCAAACAAGTGATGAAAAAAGTTACCTTCCCCATGCTTTTTCTTGTCCATCCAGTTAACAAATTTTATCGACTGCTTAAACGTCGCATCACATTGGCGAATAAATTCATCTTCACGAATACCAAAAGTTTTTAGCGTGTTTCTTATGTCGGGTACTGTGCCTTCGCCTACTCCAATTGGCGGTATATCGGGTGACTCAATTAAAGTCACTGAAACACCTTTGCGCTTCAGCAGCTCTTTGCCAATGTGGTTTGCAGCTAACCAACCAGCTGTTCCACCACCTAAAATTGCCACTTTTTTTATATTCATAAATCACCAATGATGTTTAATCTCGTAAAAAAGCCCAGCAATGCTGGGCCTAGATTACTTTTATTAACTCAGCGTATTAGAAACGCATTGTTACACCAAGTTTATAACGTGCTTCACCTTCAAAGCTCCACACTGGGAAGTCATTGAGTAGATCAGGGTTTGGTAATGATGTTGATGCATCATTATTACCAAGCTGAATACTGTCTTCCTCTGTTAAGTTAATACCTTCGAAAGTAACATCTAAGTAGTCAGTGACAGAGTACGTTGCACTGAAATCTAGCTGTCCGTAGGCTTGATGCTCACGGTTACCATACCAACCTGGTGCTTCACGAATAATAAACTCTGAACGCCAGTTATATGCTAAACGTGCAGAAAAATCATCATTTTCATAAAAACCAACTACGTTGTAGCTATTTTTCGATGAATCAGAAAATACACCAACACGGTCCGGGTAGTTCTCTGCTGGAGCCTCAGCATCTGAATAGGTATAGTTAAATGAATAACCAAAGCCGTTATCAAACGAATCTTGAATTTGGAACTCAATACCTTCAATTGAACCACCTGTACCATTGGTAGAAGAGCTCACTGTCCAACAGTCATATTGCTGCGCGCCACATGGTGGTTCGCCTGCATCTGGGTTGGTTGTATAAACTGGGATATCAATACCAATTTGTTGATTCGTTTGTTGTTGTGTAGAGATAAACGAACTTACTTCTTTAGTAAAGTAAGTGACGCTTAACATTGCATCGTCATCAAAATACCATTCAACACCGATATCAGCTTGGAATGCTTTAAACGGGCTTAAACCAACGTTACCAGTATTTAAAACTTCATTTAAAGGGCGATTATCTGTATAGCCAGCTAGATTACGCGTTGCAAATAAGTCAGCGTAATTAGGACGAGAAATAACTTGTGCTGCCGAGGTACGTAAAATGACGTTATCAGCTAAGTCCATAACGACGTTTAAGCTTGGTAAGAACTCACTGTAATCTGCTTTATCTGTAGATAAGGTAGAATCGTAAACACCTTCATCGCTTAAGTCATAGTAATCTGACGAAATATCAGTTGAGATGTAACGCACACCTAAATTACCGCGAATACCACCTGCGTCAAAATCAGCCATCGCATAGATTGCTAAATTTTCTTCTTCAATGGTGCCATAAGCTTGTGGGCGTGCAGTATAACCTTCAGTCATTGCTAATGAATCAGCAATCATTAAATCCATATCAGGTTCAGGTATAACAAAGCCACCGCCCGCAGTCACTGTACCAGGGTAGTATGCAGATGCATTTCGCACAGGCACTAAATCTGGGTTTACAATAGCAGCATTACCATCTTGAACAACTTTATGATCGGCATATCTTAAACCAGTTTTAATAGCAGTAACCACACCAAGATCAAGTGGAATTTCGAAATCTAAGTTTAAGTAGCTTTCTTCATCTGAATCAGGGTTATATTCAGGCGCCCATGTTTGCGGACTGATGGTATCAGGTAAAATGCTCGCATCGTAAGATTGGTTTGCTAAATTAAATTTAGTCACATCACCAGTCATATCCATAGAACCATTTAGGTCACTATTATTATTAGCAAACATACCATAGTTTGCAGTTGTTACGTCACTATCAGCACTGGTTTTACCTACACGGCCTTTAAATGTGAATGACTCTGCATCATACTGCCAGTCTAAATCAACAGTATCAGACTTCATGTTTGCTTTACGCGCCCATGTTTGGAAAAAAGCAGTACCAGTGCCATCTATGTTGCGAGAGACACAGTTACCAGATGCGTTAACTTGCTCACATGAGCCCTCACCTGGGAAGATAATGATTTGCGAGTTAGCATTATTAGCATCTAACTCTAAGCTAGTGTAAGTCAAGCCTAATACAAGTGAATCTGACGGCTGATATTGCATGGCAACATTGTACGCCGTACGTTCACGCGCTTGTTGGAATGTTGTTGGCGCCATACCGCCACTCCAGCCACCTGATGATTCAATACCGTTACGTTGGTAATCTACTTCAGATAATGAGCCTGCCGCTAGGATACCAAATGTTTCGTTATTGTTTTTCCAGCTGTATAAGCCAGAAAGTTCAGGATCTGTCTCTTCAGAAACTGTACCATAATCAGCTTTTACACTTGCAAACACAGTGTTTGCTTCTAAATCTAGTGGTTTACGTGTTTTAACGATAACCGTACCACCAATACCACCTTCAACTAGATTAGCCTGTGACGACTTATAAACTTCTAAGCCACCGACTAATTCTGAAGGTAATAATGAGTAGTTGAAACTGCGGTCTACTGCTTGTTGGTCAAACCAACTTGTTGACGCAACAGTATGGCCATCAAGTAATGTACGTGTAAGTTGTGCTGAAGCACCACGTATTGATACTTGCTGACCTTGTCCAAACTGACGAGATACACTGACACCAGAAATACGACCAAGAGACTCACCTACATCGCCATCAGGAAACTTACCAACATCTTCCGCTGTTACTACGTCGACAACAGCATTAGAAAAACGTTTTCCGTTTAAGTTTTCTTTATTTGAAGCGCGAATACCGCGTACTTCAATAACTTCAACATCATCTTGAACTTTAACTTCATCGGCTGCGAATGCAGCACCAGTAAACCCAGCTCCCACAACTAAGCCGATATTTACTGCTAATAAGCTTTTTTTAAAATTTTTAGCTAACACAGGATTCCCCTCGAATCATTTTATTGGTTTTGTTTATCATTTTGCCTAACCGCCATGACAGCGCTGTCATAGTAGTAACAAACCATACATGCTAAATTACAATTTTGCTACATTTTTCCGCGCTTTTTGTATGAAATTTAACTCATTTACAATTAAACCATTGATTTAAAAGTGATTAATTATTTCATGAAAAAGTAGAGTTCGACTGGTAATTACTCTTCATACCAAGCATGTAAATAATGACGTTTTTTATACTTAATGTATTTAAAGTAGATGACTGCGCGGATAGCAGATGCGATTAAAACGCTATATTGCTCAATTTCAACCATGTGATAACTAATTGTTTTAATTGATAAATAAAGATTTATTCAGTGATTTTAGGGAGTTGTAAGAGGATTTAAAAGGTACTTAGTTTTAGGGTAATATTTAAACTTCAAAATTTTTTACAACACTTTGTTGTATAAATTAATCAAGAGTGAAAACAACTCATCAATAAAAAAGGCCGGTAGCAAAAGCGACTGACCTTTCATTAACCCATCAATTCGACATGGTTTTAAAGCAGCTAGTTTAGACTAAATTAAGGTGCCCAATATACTTCAATGTTGATCTCAGGATAGTTTAGTACTGCACGTAACGGCATATCATTCACATCACCACCCGCTAAGGCTTGTTTATACACAGCCAGCTTTTCATCGCCACTAATGAGTAATTTAACTACTTTAGATTGTGAAATTGCATTTAGGGTTAAGCTCATGCGCTCGGTAATACTCCCTGTTACATCACTCTCAATTGCATTAATGGCGCACACAAGTTGGCTTGAATCTAAGCCATTTTCTAGCCCTTGAGCATGTGGAAATAACGAAGCAGTATGTCCATCTGGACCCATACCTAAAATAGTGACATCAAACGGACGCTTTAATGCTTGAAACTGCACCTCACACTCATCAACACCTTGCTCTGCAGTGGCTGCTGCATTTTTCATGCTAATAAAATTAGCCGCCGCACCATGGTTTTGTAGCAAAGTACGCTTGATGAATGCTTCATTACTCTTTTCGTGACTTGCCTCTACCCAACGTTCATCAACCATAGCAACATCAACATGAGCCCAGTTTAAATCAAGGGTTGATAAATGCTTGTATGCAGGTTCAGGTGAAGAGCCACCTGAAACCATTAGCACTGCACGGCCATCAGCTTCAATACCATCACGTAAGGCCTGCTCTAATGACTGAGATAATTCATCAGTTAAAGCGGCTTTATCGTCAAAAAACTTTTCTACTATTGTTGCCATTACTTATGCCTTATCACCGGTGTTAAACCAAACATGGTTATTCTCTGCTAATAAATCATCAGCGTCTTCAGGACCCCAACTACCCGCTCGGTACAATGAAGGTTTACCCTTCTCTTGCCAACGCTCAATAATTGGATCAATCCATTTCCACGCTTGGCGTACTTCGTCGCGGTGAATAAATAATGAAGGGTTATTAGCGGCCGCATCAAGCATTAAACGTTTATAAGCATCAGAATGGAAACCATTACTATACGCTTGTGACAACTCAATATTCATCGTTACAGGTTCAAGTTGCATATCTAAGTTATCAAGACGCTTTGACATCAGTGTTAACTGAATGCTTTCTTGAGGCTGTAAGCGAATAATCAAACGGTTTGGTTCAATATTGCCTACGCTGTCTTCATACACGTTATGCGATACTTTTTTATATTGCACTACAATTTCAGCGCAGCGCTTCGCCATGCGTTTACCGGTGCGCAGATAAAAAGGCACGCCCGCCCAACGCCAGTTATCAATATGCGCACGAATAGCAACGAAAGTTTCGGTTTTACTCGCCCCTTCGTTTAGCTCTTCAAGGTAACCTGGGACTATTTTACCGTTTAAATCACCAGGTACGTACTGACCACGAATAATATTATTATCAACATCTGTGTCTTCAAGTGGACGTAATGCTTCTAATACTTTTAATTTTTCGTTACGGATGCTGTTAGCGTTTAACTTATGTGGTGACTCCATAGCCACTAAACAAAGTAGCTGTAACAAGTGGTTTTGCACCATGTCACGTAAGGCACCCGCTTTGTCATAAAAACCAGCACGGCTTTCAAGCCCTACCGTTTCTGACAAGCTAATTTGAATATTATCAATCGATTTAGCATCCCACATGTTCTCAAATAATGAATTTGAAAAACGCAAGGCCATTAAGTTTTGAACCGTTTCTTTACCTAAGTAGTGGTCAATACGGAAAATTTGTTCTTCGTTGAAGTACTGTGCAATTTTCGCATTAATCACTTCGGCTGACTCACCGCAGTAACCAATCGGTTTTTCTACTACAACGCGCGAGTTAGCAGTAATTAGTTTTTTAGTTGATAATATTTCACAACAGGTGCCATAAACAGCAGGTGGAAGAGATAAGTAAAATACTCGCGATTTATCGCTGTCGTCTTCATCTAGAATTTTTTTCAATACATCCCAGTTATCATCCGCTTCGGTGACATTGCTCACTACAGGTACTAAAAAGCCTGAGAACGATTTCCAATCTTTTGCGTTATATTCGCCTTCGCTTAAAAATTCTTGTAATGCTTTGTGTGCAGTATCGATGTATTCATCGCATTTACTTTGTTCGCGCACGGTAGGCAAAATACGTGAGCCTTGCGGTAAGTTACCTTCTTGATATGCTCGATACATTGCAGGAAGTAATTTGCGTAACGCAAGATCACCACCGCCCCCAAAAATTATAATATCAAAAGGATTAAGCATAGTTACTCTCTACGTTTATGCTACCTGCCACTACCGTATTGGTAATCAGTTATAGCGGTTTATTATCTGGATAATGCAGACCTCAGCGCAAGGCCTGCTAATGTTGTTAGTTATCTGCGCGATTAAAAAATGGGTCTAGGGACACTGTAATTCCTCTCACAAAAATACAGGCCCTAGGACTCCAGCGCTACCCGTTCAAAGGTATTTGGTTACTTATTGTGTAATAAGTGAAAATGTTACTGCGTACGGTGTTGTTTGTAGTACGCCATTAAGCCCTGTGTTGAGCTGTCATGATCATTAACCACTTTATCATCAGTTAATTCAGCTTCAATTTTAGATGCTAAGCCTTTACCAAGCTCCACGCCCCACTGATCAAATGAACATATTTGTAAAATAATACCGTGACAAAAAATCTTATGTTCATAAAGTGCAATTAATCGACCGACCGCTTTTGCATCAACCGTGTCTAATAATATAGACGTTGTTGGGCGGTTCCCTTGGTGAATTTTATGCTTAAGTAGCATTTCAATTTGTGCAGGCGTTTTGCCTTTAGCTGTTAGATCAGCCGTTATCTGCTGTGCATCAACCCCGTTCATTAGTGCTTCGGTTTGTGCAAAAAAGTTCGATAATAAAATATCGTGATGCTTATCGACGTTAACCTGCGGCTTTACAGAGCCAATAAAATCAGCAGGAACAATCACATTACCCTGATGCAGGCATTGATAAAACGCATGCTGACCGTTTATTCCTGTCATACCCCAAATAATTGGTACAGTAGTGTAGTTAACTGCCTGACCATCAAAGGTTACATGTTTACCGTTACTTTCCATTTCACCTTGTTGTAAATACGCTGGCAACATATGCAGTGCCTGGTCGTATGGTAAAATAGCTTGCGAATCAAATCCTAAAAAGCTGGTATTCCAGATGCTAAGTAGCGCCATAAGCAAAGGAACATTTTGTTCAAGCGGCGCCGATTTAAAGTGCTCATCAACTTCAAATGCTCCCTCTAGAATGTCCTCAAACGCTTCAAACCCAGCATAAAGTGCAATAGGTAAGCCAATGGCGCTCCAAAGAGAAAAACGACCGCCAACCCAATCCCACATGGTAAATACGTTTTCGTCACTAATACCAAATGCAGCGGTTTTTTCTAAATTGGTGCTTACTGCAACAAAATGCTTTGCTATAGCGCTGTCATCTTTTGCACTATCTAAAAACCAATCAACCGCTGTTTTTGAGTTAGTCATGGTTTCTGAGGTAGTAAATGTTTTGGACGAAATTACAAACAACGTGGTTTCAGGGTTTACTTTATCTAGTACCGACGCAATTTGTACGCCATCTGCATTTGAAACATAGTGAACGTTTAATGGCTTATCAACCACTGCTTTAAGTGCTTCTGTTGCCGTTTGTGGCCCTAAGTTTGAACCACCAACGCCAATGCTAACCACATCTTTTACCGCTTTTCCGGTATAACCTAGCCATTGGCCACTACGCACTTTTTCAACAAAGGTCTTAATTTTGGCAAGTTCACTATCGACCGCTTCTGTAATATTTTCGCCGTCAACAATAAGCGGTGTATGAGCGCGATTTCTAAGTGCGGTATGCAATACGGCACGGTCTTCGGTGATATTTATTTTCTCACCGGCAAACATTTTTTCACGCCAGGCTTCAATGTCGCATTCTTTCGCTAATGAAATTAATTGGGCAAATACGCTTTCGTCTATACGTTGTTTTGAGTAATCAAACAATACACCTGGAATTTGAGTAGAGAATTGAGAAAAACGAGAATCGTCTTGTGCAAATAAAGTTTTCAGATGCGTTTGTGTCATCCTTTGTGCACTATTTTCTAGTGCTTGCCAACTTACTAACTCAGAACGGCTCGCCATGTAAATATCCCCTAATTAATTAATCTATTGATTTTAAGCGTTTTATTTTATTTTTTACGACACTAAACAAGCGGTTTTTGTAAAAAGCAAAGCCCAATATTATAGCTTAAATAGTCTAAATTGCGTTATTTTTATAAGCTTTGATGCAGATGATAGCGCAATTTTTTGCTTTTGACACCGGTATCATAAAATTAAAAATTGAAATTAACAACAGTTCAACCCCTCTGAACAATGAAGATTTTATTAATTTCTAATTGAAGCAGACAAAAAAAAGACCGACACATGTCGGCCTTTTTCCTTTATTAGAGTATCAGCCTGTCAATGCTAAACCACCTGATAAGTTAAAAACACTGCTATAACCAAGTTCAATTAAATTTGCTGCCGCAATTTTTGAACGGTTCCCACTTCGACACACCAGTATATATTGATTTTTTTATCTAGTTGGTCTTGGGTAAGTGCATAGGCCATTCGACTTAAGGGGATATTTAAAGTTTTAGCCTCGGGAACATTGAGCAATGCACTTATATTGTTTGCGCCATGCTCATAAGGTTCTCGGGTATCAATTAAATACACATTATCATGTAAGAGCATGTCTTTTGCTTGATTAAAGCTAAGCTGCGAAGTGTTTACCGCAGGCTTTGCATTAACATAGCCACAAAGCGAATTTACTCGGGCCTGTTGTGAATCGGCTTGTTGTTTTTGCACGGCAAATTCAGCATGACTGATATCACCTTTAATAAGCGCTTTTAATAAAGGTGTTTGCTGCTGTTGCACAGCCCAATTCATGGCAAAACACTGTTGGTAATCATGCCCTGAACACACCACACTTTGCGGATTAAGCTCTGCTGCTAACATCGTCAAGGAATGCGCCATTTGCATTGCATCTCCCCCATCAAGTACTGTATTACCAAGCCCTGCAGGTAAAATTAAATCACCACAAAAGCAGTACTGCACATCGCCATTATTAGCGTTTAATAAATAACTCACGCTATCTTGGCTGTGCCCAGGCGTCGCTAATTTTTCAAGTACATGCTCGTTTAGTTGCAACTGTTCGCAGTTAATAGGCCAACCTAATTGATCAACTTCGCCAGCAACTAGATTTTCTTTTAGTGCACTGCGCATTAAATCAAGTGCACAGTGACGATCTTGGTGCTCATGCGTGTTTAAAATAGCAGTAATAGTTAAATTTTGCGTATTCACTATTTTTTCAAAGCGAGGGATCAGTTCAATAATCGGGTCAATAATAAATGCCTGTTGATCGTCAGCTACATACAACCAACTGCAAGCACCTTGATGTCTAAATTGGGTAAGACCCAAAGCACACACTTCTTGGGCCACAAGGCTGCTATCAGAAATAACCAAGCAATTTGCTTGTAATACCGTTTTGAGTGCGCGAATTTGCTCACATGCATAGTCTATTTGCGCCATAGTGGCGGCAGGTCCAAATGATAAACGAATCGCGTTTTCACTTTGCCATTTTGAGGCTCCCATCGCATCAAGTACAAAACTTTGGGTTGCCCCCGTGCTACAAGCTGAGCCACCGCTCACCCTGATACCGGCAGCATCAAATAAATCAATAACTTCTTTACTGGTTAAATCATTAACTGCAAAGTTTAACGTTGTAGGCACAGAACAAGCAAAATCATGGTTAAAGGTAATAGAGCCGAAGGTATCAACCAAGGCATTATGCAGTTTATCGCGATACAAATTAAGTACATCTGTTGATTTAAAAGTATCGTCTTGTTTATCAAGCAGCAAACTAAACAGCTTATTAAGCCCTGCAATACCGGGCAGGTTCTCTGTACCTGAGCGCATGCCACTTTCTTGGCCACCGCCAGCTATAAACGGCGTATATGGGCTACCTTGACGAATATACAATAAGCCGATGCCTTTGGGTGCATAGAGTTTATGCCCTGAAAATGGCGCATAATCGATACTTGTTTCACTTAGGTTAAGTTGTTGCTTGCCCAGTGCTTGTACGCAATCAACCATCCAAGTCACATCGCTATTTCGACTACGAATCACCTTCTCTATAGCACTTAGATCTTGATACACACCCGTTTCGTTATTAACAGCCATAGTGCAAATCATCAGGGCATTATCAATATGCTGAGCAATAAAGTCTAAATCTAAAATACCATTACGGTTAACCGGTATAGCAATAATGTCAGCGTTAATTTCAAGTACGGTATTCCAATGTTTTAGCGTATTAGGTACCGCTTTGTGCTCAGTTGCTCCGTACAATAAAACCGGTTTAGATTTGATGTGATTTTTGGCGTTAATTAGCGTTGATACGATAGCAGTTTGAATACCTTCAGTAGCACCCGAGGTGAATAAAATATCGCCTTGCTGCGCGCCAATAACGCTGCGCGCTTTTTGCCTAGTTTGTTCTAATAAGTGCTTCGCTTGAATGCCTGTTATATGGGGGCTTGAGGGATTACCAAAGCAAATTTGCATCGCATGGCACACCACCTCTGCAATACATGGCAATACAGGTGTGGTCGCATTCGCATCGAGATAAACTTGATCATTGGGTTTATCTGGCAATAAAAAATCTGACATTAAAAACGCACCTTATTACTAAAAAATAATATCTTATTCCCAATAATACATAGTTTTAATAGGAATGAATAATAATCTTTAGTTTTAAGGATGCGTTTACTATGCTTTTTTAGTTATCGAGCTCTTGTGCGAGTTCTTCATGTGTGGATGACCACGCCTTGATCAGCGCTTTTACTAATGATGCTAACGGAATGGCAAAAAACACGCCCCAAAAGCCCCACAGCCCACCAAAAAATAACACGGCGACAATAATAAACACCGGATTTAAATCAACCGCTTCAGAGAACAACAAAGGAACCAACACATTACCATCAAGCGCTTGAATAATGCCGTAAATAATTAAAATGGTCCAAAACTGTGTTTCTAAACCAAATTGAAACAGCGCCACCGCCGCCACAGGGATAGTCACCAGCGCGGCGCCAACAAACGGAATAAGTACTGAAAAGCCAACTAATACACCTAACAGAGCCGCATAACGTAAGTCCAATACAGTAAAGGCAATAAAAGACACCGAGCCAATAATTAAAATTTCGAAAACTTTGCCACGAATATAATTCATTATTTGCTGATTCATTTCATGCCACACTTGCAAAATTAAGCGTCGTTGGCGCGGGATCAGTTTAGCAATGCTGGCACTGAGCTCTACTTTGTCTTTAAGCATAAAAAACACCAGTAGTGGTACTAAAATAAGATAAATCAACCACGCAACAGCATCTTTTAATGAATTGAGCGATGCCGACAGCACCACTTGGCCAAATTCCAACACTTTGGTTTCTACCGTTACCACAATAGACTGCACTTGCTCCGCACTAATAAGGCTGGGGTATTTAGCTGGTAGGTCGAGTAAAAACGATTTACCTTGCTCTACCATATGCGGGGTTTCTTGTACTAAGTTACTACTTTGCTGCCAAAGCACCGGGCCTATAACTAGTATTAAAGTAAGCATAATACCAATAAATATAAGCATCACTATGCTAGAAGCGGTAAAGCGCTTTAAGCCAAACCGCTCCAAGTGAACCACGGGCCAATCTAATAAATAAGCAATGATCAGTGCCACTAACACAGGCACAATTAATGGGCCAAAAAAGTACAACATGGCAACCAGTGCCAATAATAAAAAAAGTAAAGTAACTGAATTAGGATCAGAAAACTTTTTTTCATACCATGCTTTTACATATTCAAACACGCAACGGCTCCACTAATAACAACGATTGTTGTTTATTTAACTTGTAATAATACATTTTTTTTTGCAAATATCGTTCAATATCGTCTGTGTTTTGCTCGCTTGAGATATTAAAGGTAATTGCTTGTCTTAACGATATTGCCTCACGCAGCCCTAATTTAAACTGAATAAATTGCTGTGGGCATTTATAAGCGCGCAAATCTAGCTCTAGCATACTCGTTTCGCTACCTGTTCACATTAATAATAAGTCCTATACCTGGGCTAATTAAGATTAACCGCAGTTAAATTTAACTTTTTCTTAAAACAACCTCTGCAATGGTTTATCCTTATAGCATAGTTAGCTAAAAGGATACGTTAATGTCTAATTCGCATAATAAAGCGCAATTGCCTAGCAATCCAACTCTCAAAGAAATTAATTGGTTTAAAAAACAAATTAATTGGGGGGAGCTGCCGCATTTTTATCACTTAGTAGCTTCGTCAGTAAGCGAGTGTGAAAGCATTTTTGATCATGGATTTGATAATGCCATAAAGCGTATTACCGACAAGCGCAATTGGAACCTCAAGGCGTTAGGCATAGACCCTAATGAGCTTTTTGAGAAAGAGAGCAATAACAAGCCACGAATTTCATTGCATCAGGTATTTACAGAGCGCGGCTTTGAACTACAAGCGTTCCCTTTTTCTCATGATACTGCCATCGATAGATACGCACGACATGATGAGTCAATGGAGTTTATACTGTGGGATCCATTGACCATGAAAACCGTTATTCGCATTAATCAGTTACATAAATTTATTGGCTTTTACTTAGACCAAGGCGATGAAGCAGACAAAGCGCTTATATTACATTCCCATAAAGTGGTTCATAAGATTATTGCTTTTTTACAAACTCAATTGAACATTGTTAAGGTTGATGGGGTCTCAATTAAGGCGTTTTATCAACTATGTGAAAAGGACAGCCGTTTATACACAGATGATACAGCTAGTGCCCCTGATAAAAAATAAACAAGGAATATAATGCAGCTAAAATCAGCCTTTATCACTTTATGCAGTGCAGTGCTTACATTTAGCCTACTAATAAGTGAGCCGTTAAAGGCACAAACAAATCTTCAATTGCCCGACTTAGGCACGTCTGCACTGCAAGCTTTGCCGCTCGAAAAAGAAAAAGCAATTGGTGAAGTGATGATGATGCAGATCAGAGGCTCTTCGCCATTAATTAACGATCCGGTGCTTGATGAATACCTAACAACTTTAGGCCGAAAGTTAGTTGCGAATGCCAATGATGTGCGCTTTGGTTTTTCATTTTTTTGGTTAAATAACCCCGAAATTAATGCCTTTGCATTTTATGGCGGTCATGTAGGTGTGCACACGGGCTTAATTGCTCAAGCCGATAACGAGAGTCAATTTGCCTCAGTGCTTGGTCACGAAATTGCGCACGTTACACAGCGCCACCTTGCAAGGCGCATTCAGCAACAGCAAGACAATAGCGGTCTTACTATTGCCGGTATGATAGCCGGTATTTTAGCAGCTGTTGTAGCCCCAGATGCAGGCATGGCGATAATTTCAGCCAGCCAAACACAGTCGGCATTTAGCCAACTCACCCATAGCCGTTCGGCCGAACAAGAAGCCGATAGAATTGGTATGCAAACTCTTAATAATGCAGGATTTGATGCCCGAGCTTCCAGTGAATTTTTAACTAAACTTGCAGCGCAAATTCGTTATAAATATAAACCCCCTGCATTTTTACTGACTCACCCACTTCCTGAAAGCCGCGTGTCGGATGTACGCTTACGCGCCGAGCAATATCCAAAACGCCAGATAGGTTCAAGCCTGGATTTTAACTTAGCAAAAAGCCGTGTATTGGCACGTTACGATAACAAACCCGAAAACGCAGAGGCCTTATTTAGAAAGTTAATGCGCGAAAATACCTACAATAACGTAGCACTACAGTATGGTTTAGCGATTAGCTTAGTTGATCAGAAGAAAACGGATGAAGCACAGCTTATCCTGGATAAGTTATTGGCAAGCGATCCTAAAAACTTATTTTATATTGATACAAAAACAGACTTGCTAATTGCACAAAAAAAAGCAGCTGACGCAGTTAGTTACTTAAGTGAATTAAATAACTATCGGCCAAACAACCAAGTAATCACTTTAAATTATGCAAACGCCGCGTTAGAAGCTGAGCAATATGAGTTAGCTGAAAACACACTAAAGTCGTTTTTATTAGAAAAACCAGATCACAGTTTAGGTAAACAGCTTTTAACCGACGCCTATAAAAAACAAGAAAAATTAGCCGCATATCACGAAGCTAACGCCGATGTGTTATCGCAATATGGCGCATATTTAAAAGCCGCTGACGAAATACAAAAAGCGCTTAATTTTGTAGAGCCTAGTGAAAATGTAAAACAACAGCGTTTAAAAGCGTTACTCACACAATATCGGTTATTGCAAAAAGAGCTTGCAAGGCTTTAAGTCTTTGCTGAGTTCACCTAAAATAGCCGCAATTTATACTTTGGATGCACCTTTTATGTCAGTTACTATTTACCACAATCCGCGTTGTTCAAAATCGCGTGAAACACTTAACCTATTGCAAAGTAAAAATATTGAACCGAGTGTTGTTGAATATTTAAAAACACCGCTTTCTCATGAGCAAATTAGTACCTTAGTTTCTCAACTGGGGTTTAATTCGGCCCGAGATTTAATGCGCACCAAAGAAGAACAATATAAAGCACTGAATTTAAAAGATGAAAATAGCGAGTCGGTGCTTATTGACGCTATGGTCGAAAACCCAAAACTAATTGAGCGCCCTATTGTAGTAAATAACAATAAAGCAGCACTAGGTCGCCCGCCTGAAAACGTATTAAGCGTTCTATAATGAGCACAACCATCGTGGTGCTGTACCACTCAAGCCATGGCTCGGTAGAAGCCATGGCGCATGAAATAGCAGAATCAATAGAACAACAAGGCGCAACCGCCTTGCTGCGTACGTTTGTAGCTAAAAACCCGCATGACATTGTGATCAGTAAAGACGATTTAGTTGCCTGTGATGGGCTTGCGTTTGGTACGCCAACCCGCTTTGGCATGATGGCCGCACAAGCAAAGACATTCTGGGAAACCACCAGCGATCTTTGGCTTAAAGGTCAACTTATCGATAAACCTGCTTGTGTGTTCTCATCATCGAGTAGTATGCATGGGGGCAATGAAGCAACCCTACTAAACTTATCACTGCCGTTATTGCATCACGGGATGATGTTAATGGGGGTACCTTACGATGTACCAGAGTTACTTGGCACCGAGACAGGAGGCACACCTTACGGCGCTTCCCACGTAGCAGGCAGCAGTAACAGCTCTACCCTAAGTAAAGATGAAATTAAAATATGTCAAAGCGTAGGCAAACGCTTGACTCAAGTAGCGAGTAAACTTAAATGACCCAAAATAGCGAGTCTGCTAAAAAGCCAGTGACCGTAAAATTTCAGCGCCTAGCCCTATTTGGTTATTTTGGCCTGCTTATTTTAATGCCACTATGGATGTTTGTGTTAGCACCGAGAGAGGGTCACAGTGACGCCTTTCTATTTTTAGTCTATGTGCTACCTCTGTTATTACCTTTAAAAGGCATACTACAAGATAAAACCTACACCTATGCATGGGCTAACTTCATTGTTATGTTTTATTTTATTCATGGTTTTACATTGCTATGGGTTGCTCAAGATGAGTTAGTATGGGTATTGCTAGAGTTACTATTTGCCTCATCTATGTTTATTGGCTGTACTTACTATGCACGCCATAGAGGACAAGAGCTTGGACTTAAAATTCGTAAGCTTAAAGATGAACTTGCTGAAGAAAAAGCAGCGCATGAACACGATAAAAACAACTCATAGCTATCAGCTCAGAACATAAAAAACGCGCTTTATTAGCGCGTTTTTTTATAATTAAGTAAGTGGTTAAACTAACTCACTTAAAGCTGCTAGTCCCACTATACACGCTAAACCTAGCTGCGCTACCAGACTAAAAACCGACATCATTCTTAATAAAAACAACCCCCAAGGGTGCTTTACGTGCGGATACAACGAACAGCGCTTTAAATTTGTTGCAAAGAAAAAACACACCACCGCCGTCATGGTCATAAAAAGAGTGAGCTCACTTTTTATAGTGATATTTTCATCAAAAAAGAAAAACAACTGTAGCGGTAACAATAAAGCCACAACCGCATGTAATACATGCACTTTTTTAATTCGATCTAACTGCCCTTCTGGCGATAATTCTTTAATACCAAAATCACGTTCAAGGCATTTAACTAAGTTACTGGCTTTGATGCTTACAGCTAAACGGTAACAACTTAATCCGTCGTTATTACGCGCTCTAAAATCATACCCTGCTTTAAGCAGTAAAATCATTAACGATTCATTTTTACTCATCACCGCGTAATGCAGCGCTGTATTACCTTTAATGTCTACGGCTTTTTTATCTTGGTATTGCAGGAGCATTTCTACTACATTTACATAGCCTTTTTCTGCAGCCCACATAAATGCTGTTTTGTTATCTTCATCGGTCAAGGTACCCGTCGCACCTTGTTCAATAAAGCGCATAGCCATGGTTTGCTTAGCTTTTTTCTTGTTTAAATGGGCGAGTAAGGCATTTTCTAACAACACAATAGAATCAACATCAGGCGAAACCTGAGTTAATAAAGTAAAGTAATCTTTGCCTGCAGCTACCTTTTCGCTAGTAAGCTCTGCTAAATATTCAATGTCTGCAATCGACTGAGGAATATGCGCACTTAAACGCTCTCTAAAGTCGACCTCTTGCCAAATAGATAAGGTATCTGCAGCTGACAGCTTAGCACCCTGTTCAAGCGCATGTTCTATCAAAGTAAAAAAACGTTTACTAAAAAAAAGACTGATTAATGAAAGCGGCGTTTCGATATTATTTTGTGCCGATACACTTGCATATTTTTCAAGTCGCTGACATAACATTAAAACAATATTTTCTATACTGTAATCATTGGCAAAATAATGCTCTTTAAGTGCAGCAATATAGACTTGTGCATCTTCATCATATTCACAGATATGCTGAAAATAACATTCTTCGAACGGCTCTAAGGGGGTTAACCAGGTTAAATAATAAATTGGGGGCAAAACCGTGGTGCATACACCATCATCTTCTTCAGTAGAGCGACAGGCAGGCCAAGCTTCTAAAGCATCTAAAATGAAGGCACCGTTTTGTTCAACCAGCCCTTTGACCAATAACGGGTATTCCTTTGGCCAAATTAGTACATTTTCCATTAAAACAACACAACTCCAGTGTAGCTCGGGTGAGTGGTCAGTTATAACAGTTTTTAGCTGACACCACGCTTAATCAAATAGGCTGATATTCTAACACAGCTAAGTAGCCAAGCTAGCGTAAACTCATGCAATATAGGCCAAAATACAAAAGCAGCTAACGACATACGCCATTAGCTGCTTTTACGGTTGGAGCTTTTAATTGCAAAGGAACTAACTTTGCTGAAGTTCTGCTGTGACTTGGTCTAATCCCACATCAGAAATTCGTTGAATGATCTCTTTTTGCTTAGCACTGAGTAACGAAATTCCCTCAGCAACAATATCGTATACTTTCCATTGCTGATCATTCCCCAAACGCAGTTTAAAGTGCAGATCTATGGTGGGTTTATTAGTTTCAATAATTTGCGTTTTAACAGTGGCAAATTTAGAGTCGCTTGCAGCGGCGTCTTGCTCAAATATTACATCTTGCCCTGTATACTTCATTAGTGCACTCGCATAAGTACCCGTTAAGTAATGTTCCACCGCACCAATAAACGCAACTCCCTGCTCGCGGTTGATACCTTTAATATGTTTACCTAATAATTTAAACGACACAAACTTAATATCAATATGTGGCATCAAACGCTGCTCAACAATTAAAGACATCGCTTCTTTGCTGGCATTACCTTGCGCATTTACCTGCCCAATATCGTTAAATAATGATTCGGCTACAGTTTGCAATAATTGTTTAGGTGACGGCTGAGTTTGTGCATACAAAGCACTACTGAAAAAAACAGCAACAACCACTAAAAGCTTTATAAGTTTCATAATAAATGGATAGTTTAAATAATTAAGTTTAGCGTAATTTACGCAAATAACAGGCAACAAAAAAGGCATAAATAAGCACCTTATTAATGCCCAATTAGCACCAATATAATTAGTTAAATAAATTCAATCAGTTAAAGTGTTCAGTTAACAAGCCATCTACAAGCGGATTTTTGTCCTCATTGAAAACAGTAATTCACCGCCCTTATCATTTAATTACTAATTTAATTTCCCCCGTAGTTGGCCATTATGAAAACCTCATATAATATGATTTCTATTATTGTTTTTTGTTTATTTTTACTGACAACTCATGCAGCCTATGCATCACCAAACCATGGCTACGCTGTAGACTTATTAAAAGGCGAAGGCAATGTAACTGGAGTAAAGCTTGCGTATCAATATCATCCCAAGGGTGCGCAAAACTTTGTGGGTGATGCCCGCTTTTACCTTGAAAGCAGCATTAACCTGTGGCATTACCGCCATGATCAACAGTCACAATCAAACCTGGTGTTAGCTGTTTCGCCAGTAGTGCAGTTCCCAGCATTTAGCCTAAACAACACGCCATTTTATGTAGAGGCTGGTATTGGCTTTTCCTTACTTGATGAGCGCTATTTTGCCGATAAAAACCTAAGTACTCACTACCAGTTTGAAGACAGAATAGGTCTAGTGGCGGATTTTGGTGAAACCAATGTAGCGCTGCGAATTATTCACTATTCAAACGCTGGGTTTAAAGCACCTAACCCAGGGATTAACTTTTTAACTTTATCGGTAGCGCAACGGTTTTAAACACCCGTTATAAACACTCAAAATATTGCAGCTTTTATTTAATGTGGTCATAATAACCGCTTAATAAAAAATATGAGCATCGTAATGCAAATTTGGCAAATCGTAATCGTTATCTCGATTGTACTGGCTATTGTTATCGGCAATTTAGCACTGCTGCGCTTAAGTGCAAAAAGCGAGTTTAAACCCTCAGTATCAATTTCATCAACGCAAGACAAAGAAACAAAAAAGCCCTGAATAATCAGGGCTTTTTTCGTTTAAATCATTACTTAGCCAACTAACCAGTGCGCCATTAAGGCAATAACTGGCAAGGTTACTAAAGTTCTGAGAATAAAAATAACAAATAACTCAAAAATATTAACTGGTATTTTACTACCTAATAAAAGTGCGCCCACTTCAGACATATAAATAAGTTGCGTTACACTCATTGCCGCAATAATAAAACGTGTTACATCGCTTTCAATTGAGCCTGCGGCTAAAATAGACGGAATAAACATATCTGCAAATCCCACCATAATCGTTTGCGCCGCCATTTCAGCTTCAGGTATTTGTAGTAATTCTAAAAATGGAATGAACGGCATACCTAAATATTGAAATATCGGAGTGTACTCAGCAATAATTAAAGCAAATGTACCCACAGCCATTACCACAGGTAATACTGCAAACACCATATCAAATGCGTTGTGTAAGCCCTCTTCAATTGTGCCTTTTAAGCCTGGTGCTTTTTCTGCTTTAGTTAATGCAACATCAAGTGAATGCTTAAATAATGTTTTGCCTTCAGGGACTAGCTCGGCGTTGCCATCAGGTTGTTCACCATCAATAAGCACGTCCTTTTTAAAACGCAGTGGTGGTAAACGCGGAACAATTATTGCGGCCACTACACCCGCTAAACACACGGTTAGGTAAAAAGGTGCAAATAAGTATTCAAGCTTTACTTGGCCAATAACAACCAAACAAAAGGTAATTGATACAGCAGAGAAAGTGGTACCAATAATCGCAGCTTCACGTTGAGTATAATATTTATCTTCATACTGACGCGCAGTCATTAAAATACCCACGCTACCATCACCTAACCATGAAGCAACACAATTAACTGCACTGCGCCCTGGCACCCCAAACAATGGGCGCATTACTTTAGTAAGTAAGGTACCCACCAGCTCAAGTAAACCAAAATTAAGTAATAACGGCAGTAATAAGCCCGCTAAAATAAACACCGAAAACAACACCGGTAATAAATCTTTTAATACTAACAAGCCAGTATTTTCTGAGGTAATAGCATGCGGCCCAACTTGAAAATAAGTTAAAAGCACAAACGCCATACCAAACAACCGTGTTACTAACCAAATCCAACTCACATTAAACAAATGATTTAATAAGCGAAATTTGGTTAAGCTTTTCGGTTTAAAGACACTAAACACCAGCGACATAACGCCAGTAATACAAATAATGGTAGCTATTAGCCCTAGCGCTATTTCACTGAATGAGGCTTGAATTGCCTTGGCCATTACCGCGATAGGAATAGTCATTATTTCACCAGACGGTACTGGCGTCATAAACAAAAACACACCGATTAAAGAAGGAATTAAAAAAACCAACCACACTTTCAAATCATAACTTTTTTGAACGGGTGCTGGGCGTGATGAATCTAACTGAGACATATTTTCAACCTGTAAAAACCACAAAAAGAGCTAAGTGCTCTTTTCATGGTAAATATTTATAATTATTAAATTTTAATACCGCGCTTAATTAACGCCGCTTCTAATGCTTGTTGCAAACCATTCATGGTACCTGGTTCAAGCGTTTCGCCTTTGTCATCCATCCACGTTAGACTGGTGCCACCTTGCTTGGTTTTGCTAACCAAAATTTGGTATTGACCTTCATCAATTGGAAGCTCTGTTGGTTCATCGCCCCAAATTGAATCCCACACACTGCTTTCTACTTTCGCATAATCTGCTGTAATTAAACCTGTCTCTTGGTTTATTTCAACAATAGTAAAAGATAAGCGCTCTAAGAATCCAGAAAAGCGATCGAATACCGTATCGTAAGCCTGCTCAGTAACAAGTGCTGCATTGCCTTTGTTATCAAACCCAAGTTCTAATGAAATTATTCCTTGGCGCTTACGCATATCAACTTCAAGTTGACGGTAGCGGTAATCAAACTCACTCACAACTTGGTTAAGTGCGCGCACTTCTAGCTGCTGTTTTAATAAATCAGTCAGAGGCTTATCACCTTTGAAATCAATAAGCTCAGCGGTTAAAGACGCCGTACGTTGATGCTCTTTTTCTTCAATAGTAAATTTAAAACGTTCTAAATCAACACTTTCATCATCGCCCCATAACCAGCTTTCTTCTGGCTTAACAATGGCGTACCAATCTGTTTCTAGTGTTCCTTGCATTTTGTTTTGTTGTGTCGCGCTAATGTTGTTATCAGCAAGCACTGCTTGAATCGAGTCCCAAATGAATACATCTAAATCGTCAATGCCATCATTTTTATCAAAATAAATACGTGCTTGTTTATCTGCTTCCTCAACCCAACTGCCTTTAGCAATGGTTAACACTTGCGCCGGCGGGCGATAGTTTGTTGCCTCCGGATTATTATCATATTGACCCACATCCATCTTATAAACAGGATCTTGAGCGGGTTGTGATAACGAAGCAGGTGTTTTAACCGGCTCATGAGCGCGGTAATTACGCTCATTATGGGCATCACTCGTAAATACACTACACCCTGACAAACTTACCAATACACTTACTGCTAGTGCTTTTGGGATCCAATACTGCACAGATAATTCTCCTTAGCATACCCTTAATTGTTTTAACAAATATATGAGTGGGTAATACCGATTTGGTTCAGTGTAAAATCAATATTAACTTTACATTTATAATTTGCTTATCTAACTGCATTAAGCCAACAAGATGACCGACAGACTAGGCTACAAATAGACACATTTTTGCTATGGTACTTTCACAAGCTTGTAAAAACAAGAAACACTGCACTATTAACCGCCTAAAATTAACCGTCACTGTAGTTTAACGCGGATTTTGTGTTAAACTTTGCCGCCGTGCAACGCTACGTGTTTATTTTTTGTTGCCAAGTCGGTTGTTATCATCCAAGTAACTTAGGTACTTTAAAACCCATGACTGCATTTTCAAATCATCAAATTGTTTTAACCGCAATTGGCGAAGATAGATCGGGCATCGTTAGTGAGCTTACGCAACTCGTCAGTGATTGCCACTGTAATATAATAGATAGTCGCATTGCTATTTTAGGCAACGAACTTACTTTTATTATGCTACTTAGCGGTGATATGTCAGCCATTAGCCGTATTGAGCATACACTCCCTACCAAAGGTATGGAGCTTGGCCTGCTTACTATGATGAAACGCACTTCAAGCCATAATCAAAGCGAGTTTTGTGCAGGCTACACCCTAGAATACACTGGCATAGACACCCCTGGCACCTTGAGTAAAGTAACACGCTTTTTTGCCGATAATAATATTAATATTTGCTCATTAAAATCAGATACCTACGAAGAAGAAACTGAACTTAAAATGCGCTGTGAACTTGAATTTAATATTCCCGTTGACGTTGACATTGACCAATTTAAAATTAGTTTTGAAAACCTTTCGCACGTTTTAAACGTAGATTACATCTTTCGACGTATTCGCTAAGGAGTTTAGCATGAACAAAATTACCCCATTACAAAGTGGCGACACAGCACCGGCTTTTAGCTTACAAAACCAAAATGACGAAACTGTTGTGCTCAGTGAGTTATTAAAAGAAAAACAAGTGCTGGTATACTTTTACCCTAAAGCATCAACGCCTGGCTGTACCGTACAAGCCGAAAACCTGCGTGATCAACAAGCCGAGCTTGCTAAATTTAACACCCATGTAGTTGGCATAAGCCCAGACCCAATTAAGCGCCTTAAAAACTTTGAAACTAAAAAAGAGCTTAACTTTGACCTACTTTCTGACGAAGATCATGCCATTGCTGAGGCATTTGGGGTGTGGGGCTACAAAAAATTTATGGGCAAAGAATATGATGGTATTCACCGCCTTACTTTCTTAGTAGGCCAAGACGGTAAAATTAAACACTTATTTGATAAGTTTAAAACCAAAGATCACCACCAAGTGGTGTTGGACTATTTAGCTGCTTAATAAAGGCTAAACAAGATAAGAATAAAAGCGTTGCTCAAGGGCAACGCTTTTTTATATCTGCTTTTTTATAATTTAGCTAATAACGGTGATTGTGGAATACCTACTCGAGGAAGTAGAGCCGGTGTTACCGCAAAGGCTGCTGGTAAACGTCCTTTCAATTCCGCCATTTTTGTTTGATTATTTTGCTTATCGTAAATGTAGTATTTTAAAACATCACCATAAGCACTTCCCTCTAAACTATCTAGTTGCAGTGTATTTAATGCATTGTCGTAATCTGCTGCATAAATATAAGCTAATGCTAAGTTTCCAGCCGACCCTTCGTGTAAGTTACCGTCAAGCTCTTTAGACAACCCCTCTAACTCAGCTATAGCCAGTTCATAACGAGCTAATTGTATGTAGGCATGAGCAAGTGAGTTTTTCGTAAAATATGGCGGGTTGCTTCCTGCTGGATACCATGTTTCGTAAGCACTTAAAATATCTTCATATTGTTCAAGTTTAGAATAAACATGAACCAGTAAAGTATAACTTTCTAATTTAATTTCGCCCTCTTCAAAACCTGAAAGTGTATCTCTTGCA
>NZ_BADW01000037.1:0-9233 GCF_000241165.1 Pseudoalteromonas sp. BSi20439 | reverse complement strand
ATATCAGGCTCTTCGCTTTGAGCTTCAGCCGCTGGTTGTTCAGCGTCGAGTAAATCGTCTATATCAAATTCGTCATCTTCATCAACTAAGCTGTCGATATCTGGCTCTTCGCTCTGATCTTCAGTAGCTGGTTGCTCAGCATCGAGTAAACTGTCTATATCAAACTCGTCATCATCGGCTTGTGCTGATACATCAGCTGTTTGCTCATTGTTCTCATCAAGCAAGTCGTCAATGTCAAAGTCTTCACCCTCTTCGGCTAGCTCTTCACTGAGTGCTGCCATATCATCATTCGATTCACCTTTAGGTTCATCAGGCAGTGCATCGTCATCTTCTTCATCAAACAGGCTATCTAAGTCATCCGAACTTAAAATGTCATCTGACTCATCAAGGTTGATAGCATCGCCTGTATCATCACCATCGGAGCTATCAAAGTCTTGTTGCATGAAAACATCAAGCTCATCGTCCTCGGTGTTTTCGTCTTCAAAAACAACATCATTATTGAGTAGGCTTTCTAACTCATCTTGATCTAGTAAACTGTCATCATCGAGATCATCGTTAAATTCCACATCATCATCGAGTAACACGTCATCCATGTTATCGTCTAACTGCACACTTAAATCATCAAGCGGATCGGGAGCTGGTGCTTCATCGAGTGAGGGCTCTGGCACTTCATCTATAGGATCAGTAAAAGCAGGGGCTTGTGGAATAAACTCATCATCATTACTTTCAGGCTCTTGATCATTACTACGCTTACGCAGCCACATAACAACGGCAAAAATAATCAATAAAGCTGGAATAGTCATTAATAAAATGAGCACCAAAGGGTTTGACAATAACGCTGCAAAACTAAATTCACTCTCTTGCTGTGCGTCCTTTAATTTTTGCTGTGCAATAATCTCATTTTGTTTAAGGATTAATTCTTTTAACTGTTGTTGAATTTCACTGTCTTGGCCTAGTTGTAAACGAACGTTTTCTAATTCGCTTGAAATACCTGTTAGCTGTTTTTTAAGATTGTTGTTTTCAACTAAAATTTCTTCTACGTTACTCACAGAGCTTTTAAACTGCTGCTGAAGCTCAACCAATTTATTGCTTTGGTCAGTCTTAATCGCTTTTAATTCTTGTTGTAATTCTTTTTTGGCTTCATCAACATCTGCTTTGCGTGCTTGCGTTACTTTTGTTTGTGCTGAATTAATTTCTGCTTGGGTGAGCGTACCGTTTTTCTTTTTTTCCCACAGGTCATCATCTTGCTCAGAGCGCTGCTTAGCTAATTGCGGGTTTACTCGTCTAATTTCTGCCAAAGTCGGTATCTTTAAATAAGAACCACTTTGCATATGGTTTAAGTTTTGTTCTAAGAATGAATTAGGGTTTTTGTTATACAAGGCCTGCATAACTTGATAAATGCTTACTGAATTATCAGGACGAACCTTAACGGCAATGCGCCAAAGTGTATCGGTTGGTTTTATTGGCCCAATAGAACGCCCCTGTGCGCCATAATCTGCGCCTTTAGGCCCTCTTAACTGGGTACTGTCTTGAGAGTAAACAGTCGTTACCATCAGTGCAGACGCTAATATAATAAGTGAAACGAAACCGCGCATGCTGATCCTTTAATGTTTAAATGTTAACGCAGCGCTTTAAATTGGCGCTTAAACATTGATTATTCTTGCCGTTGTTAGCCAAGTAGCTAACGCACATTTTTATTACAATCTATTTTTATTGCAAGCTCTATTCCAGTTACAAACTATAAACCAGTTAAGCCATAATATCCATCGCAACGCATTGAAAATAAATACCTTAAACATCTAGATAAAAATAATTTTATGTTGTTTATCAAAGTGTTTACACAGCTGTTGTTTATAAGTGGCAAAAAAATGGCAATTAAAGCACAAAAAAACGGCAAACCACTTAGGTTTGCCGTTTATTGGATTATCACTGTCTTCAGGCTAATTACATGTAATTAGCGATTAGCTCTTCTGCTATTTGCACACTGTTGGTTGCAGCCCCTTTACGGGTGTTATCACTTACTACCCACATATTTAATCCATGTGGGTGTGAAATATCGGCACGTAAACGGCCAATGTAAACAGTGTCGTTACCACTGGCATCTGAGACAGCCGTTGGGTAATCACCCGCATCATCAATTAGCTCAACACCCGGTGCATCGTTCAATAATTGCTTCACATGCTCAAAGTCATAAGGCATACGCGTTTCTATATTAATTGACTCAGAATGACCAAAGAACACCGGTACACGAACACAAGTCGGGTTTACCGCAATGCTGGTGTCGCCTAAAATTTTATGCGTTTCGTTTACCATTTTCATTTCTTCGCGTGTATAGCCATTGTCTTCAAAGCTATCGATTTGCGGAATAACATTAAACGCAATTTGCTTAGGAAAAATGTCGTTTTCCATTGGCCGTGCATTCATTAAGTTGGCTGTTTGTTTTGCCAGCTCATCAACCGCTTCTTTACCTGCACCCGACACTGCTTGGTAGGTTGAAACGTTAATACGATCAATACCGTAGGCATCATAAATAGGTTTAAGCGCAAGCATCATTTGAATAGTTGAACAATTAGGATTAGCGATTATATTACGGTTTCTAAAATCGGCTAAACTCGCTGCATTCACTTCTGGCACAATTAGCGGCACTTCAAAGTCATTTCTAAAGTGTGAGGTATTATCAATAACAATACAGCCTGCGTCTGCAGCAATCGGGGCGTACTTTTCAGACACACTGCCACCAGCAGAAAATAAGCCGATATGCGCTTGGCTAAAGTCAAAGCCTTCAACATCGCGTACTTCTATGCTCTCACCACGAAACTTTATATCTTCGCCGGCACTGCGGCTGCTTGCTAATAAAAACAGCTGATCGACCGGAAATTTACGATCTTCCAAAGTTTCAATGATTTGACGACCAACAAGGCCGGTAGCGCCGAGTACGGCAACGTTATATTTTTGCGACATATTTCATCCTCTGTAAGCACGGTTAAAACAACCGCGCTAATTAAATTAGTTTACTGTGGTAAAGCCAAGCTGGGCGAGTGCAGCAAGCTCGGTGCTATCACCTTCAACCATCACAGTGCTAAACTCACGGCGGGTTGAGTAGTTTTTTCGTAAGCTGTCAAAGCCCTCATCGGCTAGGTGGCGCAGTAAAATGCCATCATCGCGACGAACATCATAAGTTAAGTGTACTAAGCGAGCGATGTCTGCCTCAGTAAAACTTGACGCTAAGGTAACGCACCCAATGGCTGCTGGCGGTAAAAAGTCGCTAAGTGACTTATTGGCCTCCACCCCTTTGAGCTCACATAAGCGCTGGTACAACATTTGCGTACCTCGCGCTTTACCCTCAAGGGTATGCCCTGCAATGTGAACACTTGCATAGCGCACGTGCTCAAGTAATTCAGTTAAAATATTAGGTTCATTTTCCCAAACATCCAACACTAAATCGAGCTCTGCTCCTGCTTCCATCACTTCGAGTAAGGCTTGGTTATCAATCACATCGCCTCGGCTAGCGTTTATTAACGTCAACCCAGATTTAAGTTTAGTTAAGCGTGTTTTATCAAGCATGTGTAGGGTTTTATGTTTACCCGTTTTAACCAACGGCACATGAAAAGTAACAATATCTGACTGCGCTAATAGCTCATCAAGCTCAACATGCTCGGTTAATAGCCCTTGCTCATGCTTAATTGGATCGCACAATAGTAAATTAACGTTCAGTGCTTTTAACTTTTGCGCTAAACAACTGCCAATATTACCTACACCCACAATACCGATTGTTTTACCACTTAACGGGCTGGCATTTTCTTGGCTTAATGCAAATAAGCTACTTATTACATACTCAGCTACGGCAATGGCATTACAGCCAGGCGCACTGGTAAAGCCGATATTGTTAGCACTGAGCAAATCAGTATCAATATGATCAACACCAATTGTGGCGGTACCTACAAAGCTTAGTTTATTCGCCTGTGCTAATAGTTCACTGTTAACTTGAGTAACTGAGCGGGTAAGCAGTACATCAACATCGATAAGTTGTTCAGGGGTTAATTGCCTGCCATCAAATCGTTCAACCTTACCCATATCTTTAAAGAATTGCTCAACTAAAGGCATATTTTGATCGGCAAGAATTTTCATTGTGAGTCCGTTTGGCGAAATGAGGCGCTATTGTAACGAACAACCCCCTATTAGCACAAACGAAAAAGCCGAGCATTTTGCTCGGCTTTAAAATAGTTAACGATTAACTTAACCTTTGTATTTGCTCATTACTAGCGTGGCATTAGTACCGCCAAAACCAAAGCTATTAGACATAACCGTGTTTAGTTCAACGTCTTTTGCTTCAGTCACAATATTCAAGCCTGACGCTTGTTCATCTAACTCATCAATATTGATAGATGGCGCAACAAAGCCATGCTCAAGCATTAATAATGAAAAGATAGCTTCGTGTACACCTGCCGCACCCAGTGCATGGCCTGTCATTGCTTTAGTGGCACTGATCATTGGCGAGTTACCACCAAACACTTCTTGAATAGCCCCTAGCTCTTTAACATCACCTACTGGTGTTGATGTACCATGGGTATTTAAGTAATCAATGCTGTCAACGTTTTGCATAGCTTGACGCATACAACGTACCGCGCCCTCACCCGATGGTGCTACCATGTCGTAGCCATCTGAGGTTGCGCCGTAACCGGTAATTTCAGCGTAAATGTGCGCGCCACGAGCAAGTGCATGTTCAAGTTCTTCAACAACCACAATACCGCCACCAGCTGAAATTACAAAACCATCGCGGTTTGCATCGTAGGTGCGCGATGCTTTTTCAGGTGTGTCGTTGTATTTAGTCGAAAGCGCGCCCATAGCGTCAAATTCCATTGCTAACGTCCAGTGAAGTTCTTCACCGCCGCCTGCAAAAATAACGTCTTGTTTGCCTAATTGAATTTGTTCTACCGCGTGGCCAATACAATGCGCAGAAGTTGCACACGCAGAACTAATAGAGTAGTTAACACCTTTAATTTTAAACGGTGTTGCTAAACATGCAGAAGTGGTGCTTGCCATAGTACGTGGCACCATGTAAGGACCAACGCGTTTAACGCCTTTTTCACGAAGAATATCAGCCGCTTCTACTTGCCATTTTGATGAACCACCGCCAGAGCCAACTAATAAACCAGTACGCTCGTTTGATACTTGCTCGTCGCTAAGACCCGCATCTTCAATCGCTTGCGCCATTGAAATATAAGAGTAAGCCGCCGCATCACCCATAAAGCGCATTGCTTTACGATCAACATGCTCTTTAACATCAATATCAATTTTACCTGATACATTGCTACGCAATTTGTAATCAGCAAATTCTTGATTAAAAGCAATACCACTTTTACCAGCTCTAAGTGACTCTAATACTTCTTGTTTATTATTGCCGATGCTTGATACAACACCGATGCCTGTTATTACGGCTCTTCTCATGGGTAATTCCCTTAGCTTAATACTTAATTGTGTTCTATTTTACGCGAATTTAATCATCTAAGTGGTCAGCTTTCTAGCGTACACTTGTACTCTGAAGCTACAGCTTATAAATAACGCCAGACTATTTCAAAGAAAACACGTAAAATAATTAAAAAATTATCTATAAATTGAATTGGTCATGATAAAAAACGCCCATATACACTTTAACGACTTAGGCACTCCGGTTGCCAATGACTTTGACGATGTTTATTTTTCTAATGACGATGGTCTTGCCGAATCGCATTATGTGTTTTATCAACAAAACAGTATAGATACACGGTTACAAAATCATGACCGTGAACACTTTGTTATTGCCGAAACCGGTTTTGGTACTGGGCTTAACTTCTTAAATGCATGGCTGCAGTTTTCTGACCACCTACAGTACTCACAAGTTCAAAATGAACAGCCAAATAAAGTGCAGCGATTACATTTTATTTCTTTTGAAAAATATCCACTTAGCGTAAATGATTTAAAACAAGCCTTGCAAGCTTGGCCTAGCTTAAGCCATTTAAGCAAGCAGCTCGTTGCTCACTATCCGATTAACTTAAATGGCTGCCATCGGTTAGAGTTTGCCAATGGCCGTGTAGTCCTCGACCTCTACTTTGGCGACGTACTGGAATGTATTAATAGCATGAGCTACCCACAAAGTGGGCTGGTTGATGCGTGGTTTTTAGATGGCTTTGCGCCAAGTAAAAACCCCGACATGTGGCAGCAAAGTGTATTTAATGCCATGGTCGATATTTCTAGAAGCAATGCCACATTAGCCACGTTTACCGCTGCGGGCTTTGTGCGCAGAGGACTAAACGAGGCAGGCTTTAGCATGCAAAAAGCCAAAGGTTTTGGCCGAAAACGTGAAATGCTAATTGGCACACTCGCTCAAGCCAACCCAAAACAATCAGCCCCCGCTTATTTTGAGCATCACCCCTCAGCGCTTTCAAGTGTGGCTGTTATTGGCGGTGGTATAGCAAGCAGTTGTATCCTTTATAGCCTCGCAAAGCGTGGCATAAAAAGCCACTTATTTTGCCAAGATGAAAAACCCGCAATGGGGGCATCGCATAATGTACAAGGGGCTGTGTATCCGCACTTACAGGCAAAAAATTCGCCACACAGTGAATTATTTGCCCACAGTTTTTTATACGCAAAGCGACTTTACAATCAATTACTCAACAATGGCTTTTTGTTTGATCACCAGTGGTGTGGTGTGCTGCAACATGCAGTAAAACAGCCATTGGCAGATCGCCATCAAAACCTCGCAGATAAACAACTGTGGCCAGAGCAGCTTATGCGAAATGTAACTGCTGATGAGGGCGATGCTATCGCAGGGGTTAAAACAGGTTACTCAGGGGTATTTTTTGAACAAGGCGGCTGGGTTAATCCCCCGCAGCTAGTCTGTGCAATGTTAGATGCCGCACAACAATTAAATTCGTTTGAAAGCCTATTTAACTGTCATATTGAGCAATTTAATAAACAACCCGATGGTTGGTACTTAACCACGCAAAAGCAAACATTTGGCCCCTTTAGCGATGTGATTATTTGTACTGGTGAGCACAGTGATGCATTTACGCAAACCAAAACACTTCCCATTGTTGGCGTTCGCGGCCAAGTGTCACATGTTCAAGCAAGCGAGCAATCACGTAAACTTAATACCGTGTTGTGTCACAAAGGCTATTTTACTCCCGCCTATTTAGATCACCATTGTATGGGTGCCACCTTTGAAAAAAACAGTAAAAGCCGTGAAGTGACCGAGCAAGATAACCACACTAACCGCGAGCAATTACTGAGTTTTTATAACAACACTGAATTTGCCACCAGCCTAGGCGATATTAGCTCAGCTAAAACCGCTGTTCGCTGTAGTTTTATTGACCACTTACCTATGGCCGGTGAATGGGTGGAGCAAACTGATTATACACATGCATTTGCTAATTTACGCTTGGGCAAGCGCTATCAATATCAGCCGTTAGAAAAACCACAACAGGGCCTACATATGTTTACCGGCTTTGGCGCGCGAGCATTGTGCAGTGCACCGCTATCTGCCGAACACTTAATTAGTAGTTTAAACAATGAACCTCGCCCACTAAGCGAGCGTGTAAGCCAAGCAATTCACCCAGGCCGTTTTATTGTTCGTGACCTTATTCGTAATAAAATTTAAAAGGCAGATCACACTGCTCACACTAAAAAACAAACCTATACTTTAAAAACAAATTATTACCCCCAGCTCTTTAGTACAGTGGATAAAGTTTAAGTCGGCTGTTTTGTCTTATAAAATAAGGAGTATGTGATGAGTAAAACATTAGTAATTGGTGCCAGTGGGCAAATTGGTAAACTAACCACCAAACTATTGCTTGAACACCAACATCCTGTAGTGGCTTTAGTGCGTGACAAAAGCAAATTAGATGACTTAAATAGCGACTATTTAACTATCGTAGAGCAAGATTTAGAAAATGATTTTAGCGATGCGCTGCGCAGTTGTGACCATATCATTTTTGCCGCAGGTTCAGGCGGTAATACCGGTGCAGATAAAACCTTACTTATTGATTTATGGGCTGCAACTAAAGCTATTAATTACGCAAAAGAGCATGCAGCCAAGCACTTTACTATGGTGAGTTCTATTGGTGCAGACGATCCGGATGCAATCCAAAGCGACTTAAAACCCTATTTAGTAGCTAAGCATATGGCAGATAGGCATTTAATTAATAGTGGACTCAATTACACCATAGTACGCCCAGGCTCACTCACTAATGAGAATGCCTCAAAACTTATTTCTACCGAACGCCCCAAAGAGCGCGATAAAGCAATCATTAGCCGTGAAAACGTAGCCCATGTTCTATTTACCATTGCCACAGAGCAAGGCAGCAATCGCTGCATATTTGAAGTATTTGATGGCGACAAACCAATAAAAGCCGCTATTAAATAAGCATTACATTCATCCCTTGCCATGCAAGCTGTATGGCAAGCAGGGTTAAAATCACTTTAAAAATAACCCTAAAACGCGCCACCGATAACCGCTTAAGTAACTTAATCCCTAACCATGTGCCAATGGCTCCGCTTAAAATCATCGCCAGTGTTAACGGCAACCATTGCCAAAAGCTAAAGCCAAGCCCCGCATAAACAACGGCTTTTAAACTATGCTGCAAGGTCATAATACTTGAAAAAGTCGCGGTAAATTTAAGCTTATCGTAATGATTAATATGTAAATAACTCGCTACCAAAGGCCCACTTGCTCCGACAAAAGTCGAGATAAATGCGGTTATTACGCCTGCTAGTAAGCGCCCTAATCGTGAGTCTTTATTAAATTCAGGTATTGTTCCCCACAATAAATAAATCACAAATAAAGCCACAAACAGCTTCATGCTATCAAGGTTAATATCGCTTACTACTTGGCTTGATAGCCCCGCGCCAATTAATCCACCCAGAGTAAAATACAACAACATCGGCTTATCAAGATGGACAATACTTAACAACAACCGATTGGCATTAGAGCCCAACTGCACTAAACCATGAACCGGCACCACCACTGCCATAGGCATAACCGACGCCATTACCACCAACAGCATTAAACCGCCGCCCGCACCAAAAGCCGCCGATACAAACGAAGTAAACCCCGCCAGTAAAATGAGTAACAGCGAAATTAAAGGGGAAATGTGTTCAGCTGTAAAAATATCCATATCTATGCCCGCTGTTAATCATTGACTCATAATACAAAAAACAGACAAGTAAGCGACTAGTCTTTTAGTGGTATGGGGTTC
>NZ_BADW01000038.1:0-6135 GCF_000241165.1 Pseudoalteromonas sp. BSi20439 | reverse complement strand
TTTTTTTATGCCTAATACATTATCGATAATAGCAGCGTACGCATAAGCAGCCGCTTCAGCGTTCTGATTAGCTATAACTGATAAACAACAGGTAAGTGGCTTACTTTACCAACCGGTAAAGTAATATGAGTTGTCCCTGCAATGGCAGGCAATGAACTACTACTGCCTTTAAAGTTATCGCCGTTAATTAAATCGGTTTTCCACGCCGGCGAAACGGTGGGGGCAATTACAATATCGAGCTTATTATTGCGGTATAAATTGCTAATAGCGCGGTTTGCAAGTGCTTGATATCGCGCTTTGGTTTTTTGATATTGTTGTTTCTCACTCAAATCAACCGCGTTGGCTTGCTGTAAAATATCTTGCTCAAAGTAGAGCATTTCTTGCTTTTTATTTGCGGTATTGAATGCGATTAAATCGTCTAAACTTTTTACCGTTACTTGCGTTGGTGTTTGGCTTAAATAGTGATTAATTTCGGCTTTAAAGTCGTAAAGCAATATAGCGTATTCATCAACGTAAAGTGTGCTTAAATCATCTTTTACTTCAACATTGACAACGGTATGACCTGCGTCTTTTAATGCTTGTAGCTGTTTAGCGTAAAGTTTTTGTGTTTCCACAGTAAACTTACTGGCAGGTAAAGCGCCTATTCTCAGTGACGGCTTAGGCGCTATACTATCAAGCTTTCTATTTACGTTGAGTGTTGATACATCATTAGGGTCTTCCCCTTGAATGACGGACAATACTGCGAGTGCATCTTTTAAAGAATGTGCCATTGGGCCTACCGAATCTTGGCTACTAGAAAGTGGCACCACGCCTGCGCGCGAAACTTGTCCCATACTGGGTTTTATGGCGTACACCCCATTAACCGAAGCAGGACAGGTAATTGAACCATCGGTTTCTGTGCCCAGCGCAATAGGCGCAAAATTTAAAGCAACCGCCACAGCAGAGCCCGAGCTTGAACCACACGGATTACGCGTTACATCATGGGCGTTATGGGTTTGCCCACCTATTGCACTCCAACCAGATGACGAATACGATGAGCGAAAATTAGCCCATTCACTTAAGTTCGCTTTGCCTAAAATAATAGCGCCTGCTTGGCGTAATTGTTTAACCACAAAGGCATCTTTATTGGTAATGTTATTTTTAAGTGCTAATGAGCCCGCTGTAGTGGGTAATGTACCTGTTGTTTCAATGTTATCTTTTAGTAATACCGCAATACCATGTAAAGGGCCTGCCCATTTTCCGGCTTTAAATAGTGCATCGAGTTGTTTGGCTTGTTCAATTGCAGTGGGCTCAATACTAATTACCGCATTATATTTAGGATTGAGCGCGTTTATTCTGTCGATATAAGTGCGGGTAAGCTGTTCAGCTGTAGTGCTATTATTTTTATAGGCACTGTGAATGTCACTAATGGTTTTAAGCTCTGTATTGTTAGCCGCTGCGTGTAAGTTAGTTATTGTACAAACACATAATGTTAAAAGTAGCCGTTTTATACTCATTGTTATTATCTATTTTATGGAAACACAGGTTATTTTTAGCACAAAAAAACCTCACAATGTGAGGTTTTTCGATAAAGGTCGATTAAATCGAGTTAGGCGTTTTCTAGCATCGATAACGCAACCGCCTCTGCGGCTTTAATACCATCAATGCCCGCTGATAAAATACCACCCGCATAACCCGCGCCTTCACCTGCAGGGTAAAGCCCTTTAGTATTAATACTTTGGAAGGTTTTATCGCGCTTGATACTTATTGGTGATGAAGTACGCGTTTCTACCCCAGTGAGTAAGCCATCATTAGTTGAAAAACCACGAATTTGCTTGTTAAAAGCAGGAATTGCTTCACGCAAGGCTTCAATCGCAAAAGGAGGTAATACGTTGCTTAAATCAGTCAGTTTTATACCTGGCGTATACGAAGGCTGTACATCCCCTAAATTAGCCGATGATTTACCTTTTAAAAAGTCGCCAATAAGCTGTGCAGGGGCATCGTAGTTTTTACCACCAAGTTCATAGGCTTGCTCTTCTAGTTTACGCTGTAAATCAATGCCGGCTAGGGGATGCCCAGGGAAGTCTTTTTCTGGCGAAATACCCACTACAATAGCGCTGTTCGCATTTCGTTCACTACGTGAATATTGGCTCATGCCATTGGTGACGACTCGGCCTTCTTCAGATGTTGCGGCAACTACTGTGCCGCCAGGGCACATACAAAAGCTATATACAGTACGGCCGTTATTACAATGGTGTACTAATTTGTAATCTGCAGAGCCTAAAATAGGGTTACCCGCATTATCGCCAAAGCGGCATTCATCAATCATTGATTGCTTATGTTCTATTCTAAAGCCCACTGAAAAGGGTTTAGCTTCAACATAAATGCCTTTATCGTGGATCATTTTAAACGTATCGCGGGCACTGTGGCCAACCGCTAATATCACATGGCGAGTTTCGAGCTGTTCACCATTAGAAAGCGTAAGCCCAGTCACTTGGCCGTTGTCTAAATGGATATCGTCAACGCGCGTGCTAAAACGAATTTCTCCACCAAGTTCTATAATTCGGGCGCGCATTTTTTCAATCATGGTTACCAGTTTAAAGGTACCAATATGCGGCTTACTCACGTATAAAATTTCTTCAGGAGCACCAGCCTCTACAAACTCAGTAATGACTTTACGACCATAATGTTTAGGGTCTTTTACTTGGCTGTAGAGCTTACCGTCTGAGAACGTGCCTGCGCCACCTTCACCAAACTGTACGTTTGATTCTGTATTAAGGGCCTTTTTACGCCAAAAGCCAAAGGTGTCTTTGGTGCGCTCACGCACTTCTTTACCGCGCTCTAAAATAATTGGGTTAAAGCCCATTTGTGCCAACACTAAACCGGCAAATAAGCCACAAGGGCCAAAGCCAATTACCACAGGGCGTTCTTTAATACTGCTATTGGCGTGCGCTACAAATTTGTAGTTGGTGTCAGGGGAGACTTTAACGTGTTGGTCTTTTTCAAACGAGCTTAACAGTTGTGCTTCGTTATCCACTTCAACATCAAGCGTGTAAATCAGTAAAATGGCGCTTTTTTTACGTGCATCGTAACCGCGTTTAAACACATTGTAGCTGTGTAGCTGCTCTGGGCTTATATTTAATTTATTGATGATGGCTTGGCCAATGGCATTTTCGTCATGGTCAAGCGGCAGCTTTATTTCGGTTAAACGTATCATTAATATCTCTTTAGGTGTCATAGCGGGGATTAAATTCCGCTCACAATAAGGGGTGTGCACAAAGCGCTGATTTATAAGCGCCATATGTTACGTTAAATTGCCCACTTTTGGCACTTATTTATTGTGTTTTGGTAAGGGTTGGGTATGATCCGCAGCTGTTATTGTGAAACATTAGGTATTAAACCATTATGGCGTTTGTAGTCACCGAAAATTGTATAAAATGTAAGTACACTGATTGCGTATCAGTATGCCCTGCAGATGCATTTTTTGAAGGTCCTAATTTTTTGGCTATTAGCCCTATTGACTGTATTGACTGTGGTTTATGCGTACCTGAGTGTGCCGCTGATGCTATTTTTCAAGAAGATGAATTACCTGAATCGCAAAAAGAGTTTACCCAATTAAATGCGGAGCTAGCAGAAATATGGCCACGTATAACGCAAGTTAAACCCGCCCCGGAAGATGCCGATAGCTGGAATGGTGTGGCTAATAAATTAAAACTTCTCGACACATAATCATTCCACTTCGTTGTGTATTAGTTTTTTGTTAATTTTATTGCAAATAATAGCGCGCAACTATTAACAAATGTACCTGTATAATTTACACTCCTGAGCAAAGTTTACTTTTAACAAGTAAATAAACCTAAATGGATGTTTATGCAGTACTTTATACCTATAAAAATAACAACATTGCTGTTTTTTATCAGCTTCAGCCTCGGTTTAACTCTCAGCCCTAATGCACTTGCCGATAAGCTTAATTATCAACTCGCGCACATTAATAAAAATATTGATGTAGATGGCGTGCTTAACGAGCCACATTGGCAACAAGCAACACATGTTGCGGTAAATTACCAAGATGAGCCGAATGAAAAAGGCACACCGCCAGTAAAAACAGATGCATACCTTTATGACGATGGTCATAATTTATATGTGGCGTTTGTAGCTTACGACCCCGATCCGAGTAAAATTCGCGCGGCGCTTCGTGACAGAGATACCCTCTGGCAAGATGATACTGTCGGTTTGGTGATTGATACCTTTAACGATGAACGTACAGGCTATGAGTTTTATGTAAACCCACTGGGCGCTCAAGGTGACCTTCGCATGACGGATACCGATGAATGGGTGTCAGACTTATCGTGGGATGCCATTTGGGACAGTGCCGGTACCATAAACGAGCAAGGTTACGTAGTTGAAATGCGTATTCCGTTTAAAGCGCTGCGATTTGCGCAAAATAAAGATCAATCTACCTGGGGTTTTGCTGTAATGCGAAACTATCAGCGTGATGTGTTGTATCAATTATCAAGCACAGGCTTTGACCGTGATATTAAATGTAGTTTATGTCAGTTTGACAAAATAAGCGGATTTAATAATTTAGCACCAAGTAAAAACCTACAGCTAACGCCAACATTAACCGCACTGAGAAACGATCAAAAAACACAGGTACCGGGTGCGTGGGATAATGGCGATGTAGACACTGAAGTAGGGCTTGATCTTCGTTGGGGAATCACCAAAGATGCCGTGATCAATGCCACCATAAATCCAGACTTTTCTCAGGTAGAAACCGATTCTTTAGAACTGGATGTAAACACCACTTACTCTATTTATTACGCTGAAAAGCGTCCGTTTTTCTTAGATGGCGCGTCTTATTTTAAAAGTAATTTATTTGAACTGCTTTATACCCGTACCATAGCTGAGCCTAATATTGGTGCAAAGCTCACCGGTAAAACCGATAGCCACAGTTATGCGCTAATGTTTGCCGATGACGACAACAGTAATGTTTTACTGCCCAGCAACCAAGGCTCAGGCTTTGCCAGCCTAAATGATAAAACTAAGGCGGCGGTGGCTCGATACCAATATGATATTGGCCAACAAGGTACTATTGGTGTCACTTCAACATATAGAGAAAGTAGTGATTACCATAATACGGTGTTATCGGTTGATGGCAGCTATTGGTTTAATCAGTCAGATACGCTTAATTACCAAATAGCCCATGCTGATACCAACAACTCGCAGTTTTTAGTTGATAACTACAATTTAGCAGACACTCAGTCGGATATGGCGTATGCATTAAAGCTGACACGCGATAAGCGTGATTATAAGCTCTACGCGACCTATGACAATATTGGTGAGGATTACCGCACCGATTTAGGTTATCAAGAAAAGGTAGACTATGAAAAAGTAGGCTTTGGTGGCGGACAAACTTGGTATGGTGATGAACATGACATGCTAACAACCTGGTCATACACCGCCGATTGGGATAAAACCTGGGCGCAAAATGGCGAGTTACTTGAAGAAGAATACGAAGGTTACATGACCTTTCAAGGTCAAAAGCAGTCTGTATTTGAGCTGGGTTTATTAAATCGCTATGAAAATTATAACGGCAAGTTTTATAACCAAAATATTGGTTATTTTTATACGGCTTTTAGACCGTCAAAAGATCTGAGATTATCGTTATATGCCGAATACGCAAGCCGTATAGATTACACTAATGAGCAGCTAGGCGATGTTTTAACCACACAATCGCAGGCTGTTTGGGATATTAATAACCATTGGCAGGTCGATGTTAGGCATAATTATAGCCATTTAGATGATTACCAAGGGCGACGTGTTTTTACCGCAAACCTTATTGATTTTAGGCTTTATTATAAGTTTAGTATGCGCGCTATGCTTAAGCTGATTTTACAGTTTGAAGATATAGACAGAAATGAGGATGCTTACTTTTATCAGGTTAGCGAAATCAACAAAGATTACGGTAGTCAGCTGGTGTACTCATACAAAATTAACGCACAAACCTTATTTTACTTAGGGTATTCAGATAAAGGTTATCAGGATGACTCGTTAAAAAGCATTGAGCGAGACCAACGTACTTTCTTTACTAAAGTCAGTTATGCGTGGCAGTTATAACGCTATAAATAATATAAAAGTAAGATTTTGCTAGGCAAT
>NZ_BADW01000039.1:0-9370 GCF_000241165.1 Pseudoalteromonas sp. BSi20439 | reverse complement strand
AAATCAACATGGCTGATTGAAATAGAGTAAGGTGTTTTATTTAAATTACGGTCGCCGTAAATTAGCGTAGCAGCAAATCCTGCTTCGTTATCTTTGTTGTCATCTTTTGGCGCATAGGTAAATGAAAACTGCGCGTTATGCCAATACTTAGAGGTATAGGTGATGGTATCGCCTAAGCGGTCTTGCCCTGCAATTACTTGAGCAATATCAGCTTGGGTTTCGTTAAAGTTATCGAGTTTACCTTCTGAATATTTAAAGCGCGTGTCGTTTCGCCCAACCACCACTTCACCAAAAGCACCTTTTAGACCAAGGTAAGTATTGCGTGCTGCAAAAGGCTCATTGGTGTCGTCGTGTTCAAAACCTTTTACTTGAACTTCGTATTTAAATACCGCGGTAAAATACTCATTTAATTTATGGTCCCCTTTAATACCAATACGCGAAAAAGGGGGCATCTATTTGCGTGCCTTCGTCAGCGTAACGCATTATGCCTGTATCGGTGTTAGCAATTTGTACTTCGGCTTTACCATACACTGTGTAGTCTGCAGCAAAAGTGGTTGCAGGTAACGTGGCAGCACTGCATAACGCAGCAAGTACTGAACCTTGGAATATATTGTTTTTCATTATGTGTCCTAATTATGTGATGCTACTTGTTGTCTGCACCTACAAAGCAAGAACATGACCAACTAAAAAATAACAATAATTTTCAGTAATTTAAAAAATAAAGGTTTAAAAACAAACACTGAAATGTGCGGGTTTCCACACATAAAAAACACTCAATATCACCATTTCCACCCATTAATCGGTGAACATATCTCGATTAAGGTTATATTTACTCATTTTATCGTAGAGGGTTTTACGCGCAATTTGTAAGGTTGTCATGGTGTCTTTAATGCTGCCATGGTTAAGCTCTAAGGCTTCTTCAATTAAAGACTGCTCATAAAAGCTGACCTTTTCGGCTAGGCTCAAATCTAATGATAGCGTGCTGTTGCTTGAGTCACTTTGTGCAAATGCCAGATCGGGGCCTAGCAATACCGCGCGCTCGGCTTGATTTCTCAATTCCCGCACATTGCCAGGCCAATCGTGCGCTAGTAAACGTTGTTGTAGTTCTATATTGAGCGCCCCTAACGGTTTATGAAAGCGGGTCGCAGCAATAGAACTAAAATGCTTAAATAACAGTGGAATATCTGCTTTTCTGTCTCTTAATGCAGGAATACTGACTTTTACTAAACTCAATCGGTAATATAAGTCGGCTCTAAACTCACCTTTTTCTACCAGCGAAAGTAAATCGACTTTGGTGGCTGCGACAATACGAATATCAAGCTCTATCGCTTTATTAGCACCAACGGGGGTTACTTTTCGCTCCTCGAGTACCCGTAGTAATTTAACTTGAAGCGATAAAGGAGTGCTTTCAATTTCATCTAAAAAAACGGTGCCGCCTTGTGCAAACTCAAATTTACCTTTGCGATCGTGTGTTGCGCCAGTAAAGGCTCCGCTGATAGCCCCAAACAGTTCGCTTTCTATTAATTGCTCTGGGACTGCGCCACAGTTAATAGCCACAAACTGACAGCTTGAACGGTTACTATGATCGTGTAAATAACGGGCAACCAATTCTTTACCTGTGCCAGTTTCACCTTCAATCAGCACATCAGCCGGAGTATCAATCACCGTGTTGAGTAGGTTCATCATATGCTGCATTTTAAGGGTCTCACCTAAAATACGCACACCGGGCGCCGACGTTTTCTCAACCGCGCGCTTCAGCGCTCTGTTTTCCATTACTAAGGCACGTTTATCTGAGGCTCTGGCAATACAATCTAATAAATTTTCGTTCAGTGGTTTTTCAAATAAATCATACGCGCCCAATTGCATCGCTTTTACCGCAACAGAAACATCGGCATAACCGGTTAAAAATATTACCGGAAGTTCACTGTCGAATGCTTTTACCTGCTCAATAAAGGTTAAACCATCCATAGTGGGCATGTTTATGTCACTAAGTACAATGCCACAAAAACTACGATTTAAGCGACTTAAGGCAACACTTGCATCACTAAAACACTGTACCTCATACCCCTCGAGCGTTAATAGCTGATTTAACGAATCGCGGATCATCGCTTCATCATCAATAATAACCACTTGCTTACAAACAACGGCTTCAATCATTTTTTGGGGCCTCTATGCTTAATAAACTAATAATAAATTGCGCACCGCCTTCAGGGCGATTGTGTGCCGTTAAGTAACCATTAAATGAATCAATAATTTGCTTTGATATTGATAAGCCCAGCCCTAAGCCATTACTTGACTTGGTACTGTAAAAGGGTTCAAAAATAGAGCCCAGCACATGATGCTCAATACCAGGGCCACTATCTAATATAGAAAGCTTAACGCGCTCCTCAAAGCATTCAACATCAAAACTGAGCTCTCTAACTGGCTCACCTTTCATTGCCTGTGATGCATTGGTGATCACATTAACCAATACTTGTTCAAACTTTAACGCATCGACCCACACGGTGATCTCTTGCGAAAACTGCGGTGCACTAACGTTTACATCATCTTGCTTAAGTTGCGGGTGGGTGATCATCAACGCATTGTTTAATAACGCCGACAGTGGATGGGGTCGCAGTTGCATGGCCGCCGGTTTACTAAAGTGTTTAAGCTGCGCCACTATTTTATGCACCCGCTCTACCAAATTCTCGATAATGATTAAGTTTTCACTTAATGCGTTGAGCTTTCCCTTTTTTAGGAAAATTTTAGCACTGGCTAAATAGGTGTTCATTGCGCTGAGCGGTTGGTTAATTTCGTGATTAATGCCCGCACTCAATTGCCCAATAGTGGCTAATTTTGCCGACTGTACTAGTGCGGTTTGGGCTTTTTCGAGTGCTTGAGTACGCTCTAGTACTTCGAGCTCTAAACTGTGACGCGAATACAGTAATTTTTTATACCCGGCAAAGCGTGTCAATAAGCTATATCCAACAAAAATAAACACCCAATAAAATAACACTAGCCATAGTAATCTAGGCACCTGTAAGGCGTTAATGTTTGAAATATCAACAAGCACTGTCATGGTTGCATTCAGATGAGTTAAGGGTCTTGAGGCGGAAACGTATTCATCTTTAGCAATTTTAAATTGCTCAATGCCTTGGCTTTTGTAGCGCTGTTGTTTAATTTGTAGCGGTTGATGATCTAAGTAAGCACGGCGCTGTTTAATATCACGACGCGCGGTAATATCAAGCTCTGTAAAACTATTTAAACGCCATGCGGGTTCATCTGACATGGCAATAATATTATCGGCAAGTTGCAAATAAAAATGGCTTCCTTTTGAGGTATTTAAAAGCGAACGATCGTTTTCAAATTTAGCGACATTAATTTTAAGCGCCACCACGCCAATGGCTTTTCCATTTAGGTAAATAGCTTGGGAAAAATAAATCCCGCGCTCTTTTGAGCGCTGACCAAGTGCAAAGTATGCGACCTTTTCACCGGCAAACGCTTGTTTAAAATAAGGTCTAAATGCAAAGTTACTACCTAAAAATGTATAGTCGGTTTGCCAGTTACTACTGGCAATAACATCGCCATGAGTATCTAGTATGTATACATCTGAGGCACCACTGGCTTGTTGAATATCAGCAACGTAATTGTTAATTGCATTAAAGTGTTGTGATTCATTATTAGTAAAACGAATCAATACGTTATTTTCAGTTAGCAGCTGAGGGATAGCCGCAAATCGAGCGAGTTCGTTATCGATATAATTATTTAATTGGATAACTTGTTGATCAGCTTGAATTTTAGCTTGCCCTAAATCATAAGCACGACCAAACGAAAAGGTGACCACCAATAATAGTACTAACAATATACAGGCAAAAATAATTTTTTTGGGGATGGAGAACATAAACGCCTATGACAACTATGATGCCAATAATAAGTAATAGCCAATATTGTAACGAGTTATCCCCCTTTGCAGAAGAAACTTTTTGTTAACAATTGTACTGAAACTAAAAAACCGTGAAATATTACATTCCACGGTTTAATCACCTTTTAAGGTGTGCTGTTTTAGCTTAATTTACGCTTTTGCAACGACAGGTTTGTCTTTAAAATATTTGTATAAGCCAATTAATGAGGCTGCAATCCAAAATATTTCAATCACAAAGCTTGCTAAGTTAAAGTTATAACAAAGGCTAATAAGTAACAAAATAGCGCCACTTAAATTCATTAAGTTATACGTTAAACTTTTAGGTGAAACTTTATTTAGTTGCAGCAAAAAAAATGAACCAACCACTAAAAAAGTACCACTCATACCAACAATATCAAATAAAAGTGCGATCACACGTCTATCCTTTTCCATTTTAAAACCCAACTGACTGGCCCAATCCATGGGGAGGGTTTTTTTCAATCATTGAAACAGCAAAACCAGCGAAGTTTACCAGTGAAATAAAAGCAAACAAGGGCTTATGTCCGCCCCTCACTACTTTAGACTATAAACAAAACGTTTATTTAAAAGTAACTTTACCACCAATCATTTTATAGGCGGGGGTCCCTCTTATGATTGTGGTGCGGGCAAAAGGTCGTTCACAGCCTGGGCATACGCATTCAGTATGGGTGTGATCTTGGGTTATTCTTTCTATAAAACATTTTACTAAAGCACCTTTGCCACCTTTACGGTATTTGAATAACGGTGCCTTACACGCAGAACAAAATATATCGACCGTTTTTGTAGGCCCTTTTTTATTGGGCTTAGCCATACTTCCTCAATAATTACTTTACGATTAGTTAATAGCATAATGCTATCACATCAGTGGTAGAAAATAATGAATGGCTGTTGCGCTAATACATTTTTTAAACAGTCGGTAGATAACTCTACTTTATAAACGATTAGCTTTAGGCTTTTATCGATAAACGGGTTAATTGAGCTGATAACACATTCATATTAAAAGGCTTTACGATAAACCCTGACACTTTAGCATTAATCGCTTTTTTGACAGTCGAAGAACTATCTTCACAGGTCACCATAAGTACAGGAAGGTTTTTCAGCTCGGCATCTTTTCTAATATTATCAAGTAAAGTAATGCCATCCATTTTAGGCATATGAAGATCTGTTATAACCAAATCAAACATTTGATTTTGCAGTATGTTTAATGCTTGAAGCCCATCTGTGGCTTCAACAATATCTTTATAATCTAACTGCCTTAACATATTAATTAATACATGACGCATTAACGGCATATCATCAACAACAAGTATTTTCATGCGTATGTTTTACCAAAATAGCTGCGAGCAAATTTTCATTAAAACAAAGTAAAGGCAACACGCCAATCTAAAAGGTATTAACAAAAACGTGTTATGTGTAGTAACAACATTAGTTAACAATACCTATTGCCGCAAGTAATCAGATGGATACTTGTATCCCCTTATTTTAGCTAAACAAAAGTTTAAAAAACTGCAAACGAAGCTTGGGTTATATGTGCTAAGCTTTTTGCACTTAGTGTTACTTCTAACCCTCGTTTTCCGGCACTAACATATATTATTTCAAAATCTAACGCACTGGAGTGTATGTATGTTTTTAGCCGTTTTTTTTGGCCAAGGGGGCTTACTCCTCCCAAAATATAACCGGTACTCGCCTGCACTTTTTGTGGGTCTGCCATCATCACTTTTTTTACTGCACAAAGCTTCGCAAGCTGTTTAAAATTAGCCTGCTGAGTGACGGGAGTCACCGCTACAATAAGCTGTTGCTCTGAGGTTTCTAGCACTAGGGTTTTAAATACTTGGGCGCTGTTAAGATTAAGCTTTTCAACCGCTTCAAGGCCGTAATTAGTATTGTTTATATCGTGCTCGTAACTGAGTATGTCAAACTTAATATCGCTTTTTTTTAGCTGCTCTATAGCGGGGGTCATCTGATAAAGTCCAAAATAAATTTCCCTAATAATTTAGCACATTAAACATAAAAAAACGGCGCTAAAAAAGCGCCGTTTTTATTAGGGTCTATTGATCCGACTAATTACTTAGTTAAGTCATCAAAAAACTTTTTAACCCCATCAAAAAAGCCTTGCTCTTTAGGGCGGTTTTTTGAGCTGTCTCTGCCCATACTTTCATCTAATTCTTTAAGTAAGTCACGTTGACGCTCGTTTAAATTAACTGGCGTTTCAATCACAACCTTACAAATTAAATCGCCTTGAGCGCCACTGCGTACTGACTTAACACCTTTGCCACGCATACGGAACATTTTGCCCGTTTGTGTTTCTGACGGTATTTTAAGCTTTGCACGCCCATCAAGCGTTGGCACTTCAATTTCACCGCCAAGGCCTGCGGTGGTAAAGCTTATTGGTACTTCACAATATAAATTATTCGCTTCACGAACAAATATTTTGTGTTCACGAACAGATACTTGCACATACAAGTCACCTGCTGGTGCACCATGCATGCCTGCTTCGCCTTCACCTGATAAGCGAATACGATCGCCAGTATCTACGCCTGCCGGGATTTTAACCGATAGCGTTTTAGTTTTTTCTACACGGCCTTGCCCATGACATTTATTACAAGGATCTGAAATGATCTGACCTTGTCCATGACACGTTGGACATGTTTGCTGTACGGCAAAAAAACCTTGGCGCATTTGTACTTGGCCTGCACCATGACAGGTTGTACATGTTTTTGGTTTAGAGCCCGCTTTTGCACCACTGCCATCACATGGTTCACAACTAACCCAAGTAGGTACTTTAATCTCAACGTCTTTACCACGAACCGCTTCTTCTAAGCTTAAGTCCATGTTGTAACGTAAATCTGAGCCACGTTGCTGGCGTGATTGACGTCGACCACCGCCGCCACCAAAAATATCACCAAATACGTCACCAAAAATATCACCAAAATCACCTTGGCCGCCGCCAAAGCCACCGTGACCACCGCCACCACCTTGTTCGAAGGCTGCATGGCCGTATTGGTCATACATTTGACGCTTTTGCGCATCAGTCAGTATTTCGTAAGCTTCTTTAACTTCCTTGAATTTAGTTTCAAGGTCTTTATCACCGGCGGTACGATCGGGGTGATATTTCATCGCTAAGCGTTTATACGCTTTTTTTATGTCTCGCTCACTCGCATCTTTGCTTACGCCGAGGACTTCGTAATAATCGCGTTTTGACATATCTATCACACTACTCTTTTCTATTTACAGCGTTAGCTGCTGGACAAACCGATAAATCATATCGATTTATCATTGAATTTTTAAAGCGTTTTATTCACTTCTCTTTACATGCAAAAGGCGCGTTAAGCTTTAGCCTACGCGCCTCATGTGTTCATCCTAACTCAAACACTTGATTTGGTCATGTGTTTTAAATTAGCGAGAAGCGTTAGCAACAATTACTTGTCGTCTTTAACTTCTTCGAACTCTGCATCAACAACATCGTCATCTTGTTTAGCTGACTGTTGTTGTTCACCAGCGTCACCACCAGCTTGTTGTGCTTTAGCTTGAGCGATTTCCATTAGCTTTTGAGACTTTTCAGCAAGCGCTTGCGTTTTCGCTTCAATCTCTGCTTTGTTATCACTCTTAATTGCTGCTTCTAGGTCAACAACAGCCGCTTCAATCGCGTCTTTGTCTTCGCTTGGCAGAGCATCACCCGCTTCTTCAATTTGCTTACGTGTACCGTGAACAAGTGCATCAGCTTGGTTACGTGCAGCTACTAACTCTTCAAACTTTTTATCGTCTTCAGCGTGCGCTTCTGCATCACGAACCATTTTTTCAACTTCTTCATCACTTAAGCCAGAAGAGGCTTGAATAGTGATTTTTTGCTCTTTACCTGTATCTTTATCTTTTGCAGATACATGTAAGATACCATCGGCATCAACATCGAATGTTACTTCGATTTGTGGCGTACCACGTTGTGCTGGGCGAATGCCTTCTAGGTTAAATTGACCTAGCGATTTGTTATCACTTGAACGTTTACGCTCACCTTGTAACACATGAATAGTTACTGCAGATTGATTATCTTCTGCTGTTGAGAATGTTTGCGATTTCTTAGTAGGAATCGTGGTGTTTTTCTCAATCAGTGCTGTCATTACTGACCCCATCGTCTCAATACCTAGAGATAATGGTGATACGTCTAGTAATAGTACGTCTTTCACGTCACCTGCAAGTACACCACCTTGAATCGCAGCACCCACAGCTACCGCTTCATCAGGGTTAACGTCTTTACGTGGCTCTTTACCAAAGAACTCAGCAACTGTTCTTTGAACAAGTGGCATACGCGTTTGACCACCCACTAGAATGATATCGTTGATATCGTTCACAGACAGGTCAGCATCAGCTAATGCGCGTTTAAGCGGTTCAATCGACTTAGTCACTAAGTCTTCAACCAGTGACTCAAGCTTAGCACGTGTTAATTTCACGTTCATGTGCTTAGGACCTGATGCATCAGCGGTTACGTACGGAAGGTTAACTTCTGTAGATTGTGCTGATGAAAGCTCAATTTTTGCTTTCTCTGCTGCTTCTTTAACACGTTGCATTGCAAGCGGATCATTTTGTAAATCGATACCTTGATCTTTCTTGAATTCAGCAACTAAGTAGTTGATTACACGGTTATCAAAATCTTCACCACCTAAGTGAGTGTCACCATTTGTCGCAAGTACTTCAAATGTGTGCTCGCCTTCAACTTCATCAATTTCAATGATTGATAAATCGAAAGTACCACCACCTAAGTCGTATACCGCTACTACGTTTTCGCCACGGTTTTTATCCATACCGTATGCAAGGGCTGCAGCTGTTGGCTCGTTGATAATACGTTTTACTTCAAGACCTGCAATACGGCCCGCATCTTTTGTAGCTTGACGTTGAGAATCGTTAAAGTATGCCGGTACTGTGATTACCGCTTCAGTTACTTCTTCACCTAAGAAGTCTTCAGCCGTTTTCTTCATTTTTTTCAGTACTTCAGCAGAAATTTGTGGTGCAGCGCGTTTTTCACCGCCGGCTTCTACCCATGCATCGCCATTATCTGCTTTGATAATTTTGAAAGGCATGATGCCGATATCACGTTGTACTTCTTCGTCTTCAAAGCGACGACCAATTAAACGTTTGATTGCAAATAACGTGTTTGTTGGGTTAGTTACCGCTTGACGTTTTGCAGGTTGACCTACTAACGTTTCACCGTCTTGCGTGTAAGCAATAATAGACGGGGTTGTGCGATCGCCTTCCGCATTTTCAATAACACGTGCTTTGTCACCATCAAGTACTGCAACACAAGAGTTAGTAGTACCTAAATCGATTCCAATAATTCTACCCATGAATCTTCTCCAACTTCTAAATTCGTTAATACATTCGATGACTAGTTAATAGGGATGCCACAAACTTAATTCAACTGTAAAAATGAAAAAAACGCATTTTTTTTAATTTATTTAC
>NZ_BADW01000040.1:0-4393 GCF_000241165.1 Pseudoalteromonas sp. BSi20439 | reverse complement strand
ACTCAAAAGAACCAATACTGATAGAAAAGAAAAAATTAGAAGACAACCCTGTTGTTCTATCTGAGTTATTGAGAAAGCGCTTAGAAGATATAAATATTTCAACATCATCAAAGGTGAAGTAAATGAATAAGTTCAAACTAACTCTCTTGGCTGTAGCTGCCGTTTCATCGAGCAGTATTAAAGCATCTTCCGTGATGGAGCAGGTTTTTACTGATGCGGTTTCATTTCAAACAAATAGCGCAACGACTGTAAATACACCAACAAGAAATGGTGTTAGCTTTGGTGGTGCATCATATCGTGTAAAAAATATTAGAACTCAACCAGTTTCTTTTGCACCCCCTAGGCTTTCAGGTGGTTGTGGAGGCATCGATTTTTTTGCTGGAAGTTTCAGCGTAATTAACTCAGATCAATTAGTGCAAATGGGTAGGGCCATTGCTCAAGGTGTGCCTTCATATGCATTTAACTTAGCTCTTGGCTCAGTCTGCCCATCATGTTCTGACCTAATGCAAACCCTTCAAAATAAATTAGATGAATTTAATGAGCTAACTGCAAATGGTTGTGAGAAGTCAGTTGCATTTCTAGAAGGTTTAGATGGTGGAGATGCTAAGTCAACATTTACTAAGGCTATGGAGTTTGGAGCGCTAGAAAAGCTAGCTGACGACACAAATGGGTGGTTGACCGATAGAGGTGAGGCTTTAACGCAAAAAGGAGATACTGATAATGCTGCAAATAAAGCGGCAAAAATGGGAGTTGATATAGAGGTAAATACAGCTTTTAAGGTTTTATCGAGTGCCGATGTTAAAAACTTCACTCATGATATCCCTGGTCTATCTGGTTTAAATCTCAGAAACCTTTTAATGTCACTAACGGGAACTGTAATTTCTCAAAAGTCAGGAAATACCAATAACAATAACTCTGGAATAACTTTAAAACCAATGGAGCCGACTGTTTCATTAGAAGATGTTTTTGAGGGGAGTGATACAGGAACGATTAAGATTTATGTATGCACACAAAGCTCTTCTGATCCCCTGTGCCTAAACCCCGCAATTACTAGTGTGCAACACCGGGGGTTGGAACAAATATTTAGTGAGACAGCTGATAGGTTGGGAGAGAAATTGGTATCACGGAGTTCTCAAGCGATAACTAATGAAGAGAAAGCTTTAATGCAAATTGCCAATCTTAATTATGCCAAGGTACTTGGTTACTTAAATGGTGATAGAGTTACCGGTACTAAGATACTGACAGCTCGGGCTCAGTCACAAATAACTGCTCAATTAGTTGATATGTTGAGTCACTTAATAACTGTTGTAAAAATGAAATCTAATACGGGTACTGATGTAGTTGGCTCAATGTCTTCAGGTTACCTTGAAGAGTTAGGTTTACTTTCAGAAAAATTAAAAGATTTAAACAAGAAGTATAGAGCAGAATTAAATACCGAGGCGGCAAGTATATCCGTTTTAAAAGCAATGCAGGATTTGTAGTTAATATTTTGACGATAAATTTAGTGATTTACAATAGTTATTAATAGGCCGTTGTTGTTTGAAGCAACTGGCATAAGAACATACCTTTTTACTGGGCTTCAGCGTAGCAAGTGAAGTATCACTTGGCATAATATTGAAGCTTATAAGTTAGCATAAAGTAACCAAATACAAGCTTTATAAAGCCAACCTTATAAAAATACTGCCTAGTTTAGCTGGCTGCTATGTGCCCGGGCTGTGTAAAAATTAGACCTTCAGGCGTAACTCGTTTTATGGACATAAATGAGTTAGAGCCGAAGGACGGCTCTGTGCCATAAGCTGTCTTTCCGGTTTAACTCATTTCTGCCCCGAAACGTGTTAAAGCAATTACTCTATAGGTCGGCTTTGAGCGATAAGCGGTCGGTCGGGTAAACTCGTTTTTGGACAAAAACGAGTTAGAGCCGGAGGGCGGATCTGTAAAATGTATAGTGATAACAACATCCTGCTAAGCCGCAGAAACGGAGTTGATTGTTTGATAGCTACCAGTACAATTAAGTATTTAGGAGCCTCATCACATAATTGCATTCCCCAGCCTTTATTTCTATGTAGGGCTAAATAAACTAATCAGTGTTTAAGGCTAAAGAGAATGTGATTTTTCTGTCACTAACTTCTGCACTTAATTGCGCATCAATTGCTTTACTAAGCGTTTTAGCGATTGATAACCCCAATCCAAAGTTATCATTCGATGTTCTTGAAGTGTCTTTTTGCCATAAAGGGTCAAATAATTGGTCTATATCATTATCACTCAAAGGTTCAATAAGGGAGTTAGTAACTGACAAAAATAAAAGTTTTTCTTTTGAAATCATTGTCGAAACTAAAATTTTTGAATTTAGTGGGCTGTATTGTTTAGCGTTGTTAACTAAATTGCTAATAATTGATTCGAGGGCAAACAAGTTGCTTATAATTGCTGGTGCATTCTCATTCAACTCCAAATTTACACGCGATAAATCAGTGTTTTCTAAGACTCTGGTAATGACTTGATTTAAATCACAAGCATCTTGTTTGATTAGCTTACCATTACTGTATTTATGTAATAGCAATAAGTTCGACACGATATTTTTAAGCCGTAAACTTATTTTCAACGCTTCAGGCTTAAAATCCTCATTGAGCTCAATCTCATTTGGAAACCTGATAGCAACTTCTGCCATATTTATAAGTTCGGCAATGGGCGTTTTTATTTCATGGGCAATATCGGATGTAAGTCGCTTTTCCCTTAGGTAAAGTTGTCTATTCTCTTTAATAAAAGCATTTAAGCTTTCAACAATAGGCAAGAGCTCTTTAACTGGATCTTGTATAAATATCTGTGAGCCTTCACTGGTAATACTTAACTGACTGATATCTTGGTTGAGTTTAATTAATGGCGCAAGTGATGTATCTATCGCCTTCCTGACAAATAATCGAATAAATACAATAACTGTAATTATGGTGACTATAAAAATAACGTCAATCAACCAAAGTACAAAATCAACTTCCTCAGAAGACGCTGCATAAGCTAAAGTCAGTGGCTCATCATTTGTTTTTTTATATGTGTCTACTGATATATTGTCTTTTTCTTGTGGTATAAAACGACTATAAAACACCCGACCATCTCGGCCATCAGATAATTGTATAGGGAGTATTTTTGACTCGCCAATTTCTAAGCTTTCATATGGTAGGTTTTTAACTTCAAATAAATCTAAACTTTTTGAGCGGGTAAAAACACTTTCTTTGCTCCATAATTGAAAGTACTCAGGCTCTATTTCCCCTTCGAACTCGGGCAAAAACTCACTAGAAAAGTGAAACGAAAAACCTTCATTAGTTTTATGTACTAAGGTCATTAACATACCTGCTTTGGATTGCAGGCTGCGATCAAACTCATTATCTATCCAACTATCAACAGCAATGTCGGTTGCCAACAAAATGCATAAAACAAAGCTAGTTATAGTTACCGAAAGTGTAACAACTAATCTACTGCGAATAGATTTCATTATTGTCCTTGTACAATATAACCAAAACCACGTTTGGTCTGAATTGGCAGCTCCCCTCCTGCAACTCTTACTTTTTTGCGAGCAGATGATAAATGGGCTTCAATCGAGTTCTTTGATATCAAATCATATTGCCCTGCAAGGTAGGTACTTAGCTTTTCTGCACTAAACACTTTATTTTGATTGCTAAATAAACATTCGACAATTTTGTACTCGTTGGGTGTTAAGTCGATAACATTGTCAGCAACTTTTAGCAGTTTTAACTGTAAATTCAGTGCTAAATTATCAATAGTTATGATATCACTCATCATCTTCAATCCTCCACGGCGCATTAAATTTAGCAGTCGAGCGTGGAGCTCATCAAATGAAAAGGGTTTAGTCAGATAATCATCCGCTCCTGTTAAAAGCCCTAAAACACGGTCTTCAGGTTCTTGCTTAGCTGACAAAATTAAGACTTTAGAATCAAGCTGTTTGGTTCTTATGGTTTGCAATAAAGTAATATCATCGATACTCGGTAACATAATATCAAGTATTATAAGCTCATACTCACCTGTCATCGCCATACTCAGCCCTTGTGCACCATCACCGGTGTCATCAACCGCAAAGCCTAGATTTGCTAAGCCAATTCGTAAACTACGCCTTAGTGACGCTGAATCTTCAATTATTAATAACTTCATGTGTTACTCATTCACCTGAAATGCATCTTCATCATTAGGTTACGCCATATAGCTTAAGTTTTACTTAAGACTTGCTTAAGTTTCCATAGTTTAGCCAATATTGAGTTTAGACTCAGGATTTCTTAAGTTTCGGTTTTTAGTATTGCTGCAATTATTAAGATCGAGCACAACTATGACAGCAAATACTTCCGTTTTAAAACCCTTGTTGCGTTTTACTATTATATTACCTGAGCTT
>NZ_BADW01000041.1:0-828 GCF_000241165.1 Pseudoalteromonas sp. BSi20439 | reverse complement strand
CACATACCTAGGTAATTTAACTTACTTTACTTGTTAGTTGCGTCTTGTCTGGTACAATCAGTCAGTTAATCGTATGTAGCGATGTAATGTGAATTAATTCGAGTAGGAATTGAATGAGAATTTTTAAAGCGAAAAGCCCAGCAGGATTTGCTGAGGAGTACATAGTAGAGTCAATCTGGAATGGTGATTTTCCTCCAGGTTCAATTCTGCCAGCTGAGCGTGAACTCTCAGAGTTAATTGGTGTTACTAGAACCACATTGCGTGAAGTGTTACAACGATTAGCCAGAGACGGTTGGTTAACAATCCAACATGGTAAACCCACTCGCGTTAATAATTTTTGGGAAACGTCAGGATTAAACATTCTTGAAACACTGGCACGTTTAGACGAAGACAAAATGCCAGAGTTAACCGATCAGTTACTTTCAGCACGCACCAACATTAGCGCAATTTACACCCGTGCAGCTATAAAGCTTGCACCAGAACGTGTTATTGAAATTTTATCGCAAAGTGATGAGCTAGAAGACAGCGCGCAAGCGTTTGCTGATTATGACTATAAAGTACACCATGAGTTAGCTGTCGCTGGTAACAACCGCATTTATGTGCTGATCCTTAATGGTTTCAAAGGCTTTTATTCTAAAATAGGTTGTCATTACTTTTCAGATCCTCGCACCCGTGAGCTTGCACGTCAATTCTATAAAGATTTAACCAAACTTGCTGAAAATAAAGAGCACGATGGTGCAATATTCATGATGCGTAAGTATGGTCATCAAACCGGTGAAATATGGCAACATATTCGTGGTGATATGCCTAGCGACATTATGGATTAGT
>NZ_BADW01000042.1:0-2279 GCF_000241165.1 Pseudoalteromonas sp. BSi20439 | reverse complement strand
GGTGTGCCCGGAGTTCAGCACTAGCAAGGAATGCTTTAATGAACCACGAGTCTATCTGAAATACATGAGCAATACGGTAGGAGCCAAATTGTTTATGGCACTATCTGGTTGTGCAGATAGTTGAGTCTGAGCGGCAGTGACTTATCGTATGCTGATAAGGTGATGGAACTCGCTGACAACGGGGAGTGAGGCGAATTCGTTACGCCAAGATGCTCTTCTAGACTAAGTATTGGACGGATGAAGTACATGAACCGATTAACCCGCATCTATGGGCTGAAACGTCGCCATTGCCTACACGAATTAACAGGCAATATGATGCTGCAATAATACTAAATGTATGAGTATTATTGCCGACTTGATAAATCACACGTAGGTATTTATCAATGGATAAACGCTAAATCACAATTCAGCGTTTAAGTATTATCACCTTACAGCACGATAAGGTTAAAGACTGCGATCGGCATCCACCCCAATATGTTCGAGTTCAGATAGGTAAACCGGGGAAGGTTTGTTTGAATGCTAAGGGAGCACGACCCCGATGACAAACAAGCTGGCGGAGCGTTCGTAGTAGTCTGAGATGGGGAAAGCCCATTACATGGCGAAGGGGCGCAGTTTAATTGATTTGCGCAAGCAAATTACCTGACCTTAATGAGGTGAAGACCTGTGATAATCAGCGAACTGCAACGTAAATTAGCAACATGGACAGCAACCGATAAAGCGCGTCGCGTTAATCGATTACTGCGCCTTATCAGTCACCCACAATGGCTTTGCCAAGCGGCTGAAGTAACGCTTTCTTCAAAAGGTGCCAAAACACCTGGCGTTGATGGAATAACTAAAATTCACTTACAGGATAAGCTGACTGATTACTTAGATGGGATCAGAAATGATTTACTCTCGGGTAATTATCAACCAATGCCTGCCAGACGAATTTATATTCCTAAAGCGAATGGAAAGCAACGCCCTTTAGGCATACCCACCTTAAGAGACAGAATAGTGCAACGTGCCATGCTCATGGCAATGGAGCCGATATGGGAAAATGATTTTCATTCACTATCCTATGGTTTTAGACCTGAACGCAGTGTCCATCACGCCATTAGAACTGTTAAGTTACAAATGACAGGCTCAAGTGAACCACGTGGGCGCTGGGTAATTGAAGGGGATTTATCAAGTTATTTTGATACAGTCCACCATCAATTACTGATGACATGTGTGCGTAAGCGTATCAATTGTCGACGATTTAATGAATTGCTCTGGCGGTTCATCAAAGCAGGACATATTGAACGTAATCTATTCTGTGCAACAAGCGAAGGCGTACCACAAGGTGGTGTCATTTCTCCATTATTGTCAAATATCATGCTCAACGAATTTGATCAGTATTTGGATAAATGCTACTTGAGCAAGAAAGCACGTAAAGATCGCTGGTACTGGAATCGTACAATCCAAGATAAGCGTACCATTGCACTAGAGGAAAATAGACAATGGAAACCTGGGGTTGCTTATTGTCGTTATGCCGATGACTTTCTTGTGATTGTCAAAGGTAACAAACAACAAGCAGAAGCCATTCGTGATCAGTGTCGAAATTTTCTTGAAGGTAAACTTAAACTCACACTTAACATGGAGAAAACCCATATTACGCATGTGAATGATGGATTTATCTTCCTTGGTCATAGGATCATAAGGAAACGTGGTCCTAAAGGGAATATGCGTGTGGTGTCTGGTATTCCACATGGTAAGGCTAAAGCATTTTCTCATTCCTTGAGCCAAGCTTTATCCAGTGATCACAGTTGTAGCAAGATAGACAAAGTTGAACAACTCAGCCGCAAGCTTAAAGGCTGGGCGCAATTTTATCGTCATACTGATTATACCGCTAAAGTTTACAGTAAAATTGATCGTATAGTTTTCTGGAAATTAGCAAAATGGCTAGCGCGGAAATATCGTTGCTCCGTTAAGTCATTAATGATGAAGTGGATAAAACGACCGACGCCAAATCAGGCCAAGACTTGGGTATTATTTGGTAAAAGCAATCGAGGTAATTTATGTAGCGCTTCACTATATCGACTGGTGAGCAGTCCTAAGTTGCCCTTCCGTTGGCGATTACCTGAATCAAACCCTTATCTTAGAGATGAAATGAGAAATACTGTCACATCTCGCTACAGCGATGTTGTAATGGCTGTAAGCCACAATTAAGCGGAGAGCTGTATGCGCTGAAAGGTGCACGTACGGTTCGGAGAGGAGAGGCAGAAAAATAGTTCGACTACGTTCTGCCTCTTACTCTACTT